>NZ_JBSFDA010000028.1:0-78778 GCF_053593675.1 Streptomyces sp. NPDC002156
GTCCTCGTCCTGAGGACGAGGCCGTTCAGGCCGAAAGGGGGGTCTGGGGGCGCAGCCCCCAGGGATGGGAATGGGTAGGGGCGGCGGGGGCGAAAAAACCAACCACCTCAACGCGCCGTCCAACCCCCATCGACATACAACTCAGACCCAGTCACAAAGCTCGCGTCATCGGAAGCGAGAAACGCCACCGCCCCCGCCACCTCCTCAGGCGTACCAAGCCGCCCCAACGGCGTCCCCTCCACCATCGCGGTCAACCGAGGCGTGCCACGCCACAGTTCACGGGACCGAGGCGTCTCGATGAACCCAGGATGCAGCGAGTTCACCCGAACCCCACGCGTAGCCCAGTGCAGCGCGGCATTCTTCGTCATCAACCGCACAGCCCCCTTCGCCGCGTGATACGAGAACTGCGCACCAAATCCCCCCACCGTCCCGAAGATCGACGCGACATTGACAATCGAGCCCCCACCGGAACGCTCGATCGCCGCACCCCCGTACTTCATCCCGAGCCAAACCCCGGTCTGGGTCACTCCGAGAACCCGCTCCCAGGACTCCATGGTCTCCGTCTCAACCGTGTGCATGGCAGCGATGCCGGCATTGTTGACCAGCACGGACAAACCCCCCAGCTCACCGGTCACCGAATCGACGACCTCCCGCCAAGCCGACTCGTCCGAGACGTCGAGCGCCAACCCCAGCGCCCCACCCCCGACCTCCTCGGCAAGCTTCGCGCAGCGATCACCGTCGAGGTCGGTCACCACGACCACCGCGCCCTCGGCCGCGAGCCGCCGTACGACGGCATCACCGATACCTCCCGTGGCCCCGGTCACCAGCGCCGTCTTTCCAGCCAGCCTCGCCTGCATCGAACCCCCTGTCCCAGCCATCGTCATCCCAGTCATGGATCTAGGCGCGCCCCGCCCCTCCTCAGCCCTCAATCCCGCACCCCAAGCCACGCAAGCGCACCCCCATCGATCACATACGACGCCCCCGTGATGAACGCCGCGTCGTCCGACGCCAGAAAGCACGCCAGCTTGGCGACCTCCTCCGGGCGCCCGAGCCGCTCCACCAACTGCGGTGCGGTCAGCTCCCGTTCCATGGCGTCACGGTCGGTCGCGGCGGCGAAGTAGTCCTGGGCGAGCGGGGTGTCGATGACGCCGGGGCAGAAGCAGTTGCAGCGCACGGGGGCCAGGTCGACGGCGGTCACCTTGGTCAGATGGATGACACCGGCCTTGGTGACGCCGTAAGCGGGGGCGTTGGGAAAGCCGGTGAGGCCGGAGACCGAGGCGGCGTTCACGATGGCGGGCCCCTGCCGCGAGCGGCGCAGGTGGGGTGCGGCGAACTTGGTGGTCAGCCACACCGCCTTGAGGTTCACCTCGTAGACGGCGTCCCAGACCTCCTCGGAGAGCGACTCGACCCCACGGTCCGGGTCCGCCGTGAACGCGGTCTCGATCACCCCCGCGTTGTTGACCAGGACGTCGAGCCCGTCGAACCGCTCCGCCGTACACGCCACCATCGCCTCGATGTCGTCCCGCACCCGCAGATCGCACACGATCGCCTCGGCCCGCGCCCCCTCCGCGCGGACGAGGTCCGCCGTCTCGGCGGCGGTCTCCTTGTTCCGGTCGGCGACAGCCACGGCCGACGCGCCCTGCCGGGCCATCTGTACGGCGATCGCCCGCCCGATCCCTTGCCCCGCGCCGGTGACGAGGGCGGTCCTGCCATTGAGGGAACCCAGCATGAGTCTGCTCCCGATCCCGAGTACGCGACGCACATCCCGAAACAGGCCGTACATCCTGAACTGAACTAGCTTCATTTTCTTCGAGTCTAGATTTGCGCGACAGCGGGGGGCAAGGCTCACGTCAGAGTGAAGTTCGGCCGAGAACCGCCGGGCGGGGTCCCCCGAAGGCCACTCTGCCCCTTACGTTCTTCTCCTCACCTCTCTCACCCGCCCGGCCCGTCCGACCTGCCCAACCTGTCCGACACGCCAACTCCGCACACTGGGAGCCTTCTTGGACGCCGAAGACACCTTCAGCACCACGGACGACGACGACACCCGGTTCGGCCCGCTCTCCCGCCGCAGATTCCTCCAGGTGACCGCCACAGCCACCGCCACGGTCACTGTCACGACCGCCGCACTCGCCACCGCCGGTGCGTCGGCCGCGATCGCCGCGCCTCCCAAAACGAACCTCACCTTCACCGCCGCCACAGGCGGCTCCGCGACCCTCGCCCCCGCCGGTGACCGTCTCGTCGCCGAGGTCCAGAACGTGCTCTGGTCCGTGCCGCGCGGCGGCGGCACCGCCGTCCCGCTGACCGCGCCCGGCCTCGAACCCACACGCCCCCAGTTCTCGCCCGACGGCAGCCGTCTCGTCGTGTGCGCCTACCGCGGCGGAGGCTTCCATCTCTGGACGCTGCGGCCCGACGGCACCGGCCTTCGGCAGCTCACCGACGGGCCGTGGGACGACCGGGGCCCGGCCTGGTCGCCGGACGGCACCCGGATCGCGTTCGCCTCCGAGCGCGGGGGCGACACCGTGACCGGAGCCCCGTACCGCGTCTGGGTCGTGGACGTACGCACCGGCGCGCTGACCCGGCTCACCGGGCGCCCCGGCCAGCAGGGCCCCGGCCAGGACGCCGCCTGGGAGGACTTCGACCCGACCTGGTCATCCGACGGTGAGCGAGTGCTGTTCGTGCGCGCGACCGTTCCCGCACCGGGCACCCTCCGCGCGACCACCGTCGCGTCCGTGGCCGCCGACGGCTCGGGCCCGGTCGTCACGGAGCACACCGACGACTCCGGCGCCCAGCTCATGACCCCCGCCGTCTCACCCGCCGGACACCTCGCCTACCTGCGCACCACGGCCGCCCCCACCGCCTCCTGCACCCTCGTCGTGGACGGCACACCGGTCCCCGTCGACGGAGACCTCCTCCCGGCACCGCCCCGCTGGACGGACGGCGAACGGCTGCTGCTGAACATCGACGGCCACTTCCACCTCCTCGACCCGGACACACCGGCACCGGCCGACCGCGAGGAGATCCCGTTCACGGCCACGCTCCCCGTGCACCGCCCCAAGTACCGCGTCAAGGCGTACGACTTCGAGGGCGCCGGCACCCGCCCCGTCCGCGCGCTCCACCTCCCCGCCCTCTCGCCCGACGGCCGGTCCGTCGCCTTCGCCGCGCTCAACGCGCTGTGGACCGTCGGGACGACGGGCGGCCGGCCACCCCGCAAGGTGCTCCAAGTCCCCGCCACCCGCTATGTGCTGGCGCCGACCTGGACACCCGACGGCACGGCGCTGGTGTACGCCGACGACCGCGACGGGCTGTTCACCGTACGGCGCCGCGACCTCGACTCCGGGACGGAGACCGTGCTCGCCGAGGGCGGCCGGGTCTTCCCCGCCCTCTCGCCCGACGGGACCCGGCTGGCTTGCCTGGACATGTCGGGCAACCTCGTGGTGCGCGACCTGCCCGACGGCGCCGAACGGATCCTCGCCGCACCGCTCGGCTCGGGCGGTCTCCCCGGCCGCCCCAGCTGGTCGCCCGACGGCCGGTACGTCGCCCTCTGCGACCGGAACCGCGTCAACCAGCGCTTCCGCGAGGGCTTCAACCTCATCCGGGTCGTCGACACCACCACCGGCACCGCCGTCCTGCACGCCCTCGCCCCGCACACCTCGCTCGCCGACCGCTACGACTCAGGGCCCGTCTGGTCCCCGGACGGCCGCTGGATGGCCGTCGTCGCCGAGTCCGCACTGTGGCTGCTGCCGGTCCGCGCCGACGGCACCCCCGACGGTGAGCCCCGCCAACTCACCACCGAACCCGCCGACCACCCGTCCTGGTCCGCCGACTCCCGCACCCTCCTCCACCTTTCCGCCGGCACCCTGCGCCTGACCGACATCGCCGACGGCAGCACCCGTACCGTCCGCGTCCCGCTGGACTACCGCAGACCCCGCCCGGCCGACACGGTCGTCCACGCGGGCCGCTTCTGGGACGGCACAGGGCCGGACGTCCGCGAGGACATCGATGTCGTCGTCCGCGACGGCCGTATCGTCGAGGTCGCCCCGTACCGGGCCGGCCGCGCGGCCGTACGGCGGATCGACGCGAGCGACCGCACGGTGATCCCGGGTCTGTGGGACGCGCACACCCACCCCTGGCAGTCCACCTACGGCGGCCGTCAGACGGCCCTCCAGGTCGCGTACGGGATCACGACCGCCGTCTCGCTCGGCGGCTTCGCCTACGAACAGGCCCGCATCCGGGAGGCGGTCGCCGCCGGTGCCCTCGCCGGACCCCGGCTCCTGTCCACCGGCGAACTGCTCGACGGCGGGCGCGTCGCCTACAGCATGGCCCGCGCCCACCGCACCCCCGAAGGCCTGCGCCGGTCCCTGACCCGGGCGCGGGCGCTCGACTGGGACTTCGTGAAGACGTACGTACGAGCCCCCGGCTGGGTGATGAAGGAGGCCGCCGACTTCGCCCACGACCGGCTCGGGGTGCGCAGCGGCAGCCATCTGTGCAGCCCGGGCGTACAGCTGGGCCAGGATCTGACGACCCATCTGCAGGCCACGCAGAGACTGGAGTTCGGACACGCGACCACGGCGACGGGCCGCGCCTACCAGGATCTGGTGGAGATCTACGCCCGTACCGACTTCCACCTGATCGCCACTCCGTTCACGGCGGCTCCGCTGCTCGGCGCCGACCCCAGCCTCGCCGACGACCCGCGCGTCACGACACTCATGCCGCCGTGGGACACCGCACTCGTCCGGCAACAGGCGGGCGTACCGCCCACCGCAGCTCAACTGGCGACGCTGGACCGGGAGTTGGATGTCTACCGGCGGATCCTCGCGGCGGGCGGCCTGGTCGCGCTCGGCACGGACCAGCCGCTCGTCCCGGTGGGCCTGCACCTGCACCTGGCGTTGCGCGCACTGCACCGCGCCGGCCTCTCGCCGGCCGAGGCACTGCGCACCGCCACTCTGCTCCCCGCGCGGGTCTTCGGGGCCGACGCCGACCTGGGCACCCTGGAGGAGGGCAAGCTCGCCGACCTCACGATCGTGGACGGCGACCCCTTCACCGACTTCGCCACCCTGATCCGTACCGTGGCCGTCCTGCGAGGAGGCGTCCCCTTCGAACAGGCGGCCCTGGTCGACGCCTTCGGCGCCGACTCCACGCGCCGCCACGGCCTCCAACAGTCGCCCTCGGCCGAGGACTGGCTGGAGGTCAGCCACCGTATGCGGCGCGACGGATGCTGCGATCCGGAGAGCGGGGGCTGAACACCGCCGCAGGAGTTCCGCAGGGTCCGCACGGAACGCGAGGGGTCATTTGGCCGCCTCGGGCCTACTCTGGGGAGGCATGGCGGGGGATGCGGGCAAAAGCGTGTCCGGTGAAGTGCCGGACTCCGAGTGGTCGTTGGGGCCACTCGTGATCGCCGGGCAGCCGGCGTTCCTGCGGGCCGCGCGCGTCGAACTCCCCGAGGAGAACCCCGATCCGACCGTGCTGCCCACGATCACACTGCTGGAGCGTGCGGCGTCCCGGGGGATCGACGCGGAGGAACTGCCGCTGCCGCCCGGGCAGTTGCTCGCCGGGCAGTACCTGCTGATCCGGCCGCTCGGCTACGGCGGGATGGGCGAGGTCTACCTCGCGCTCGACACGAAGGTCGACGACCGCGAGGTGGCCATCAAGATCCTGCACCCCGAACAGGCGGCGGTCGCGGCGGGCGCCCTGGTCCGGGAACGGCGGGCCCTGGTCGACCTCAGCCACGACGACATCATCCGCGTCTACAACTACGGGCACCACCCCGAGGTCGGCGACTTCCTCGTGCTCCAGTACGTGGACGGGCTGACCCTGGAAGAGGTACGGGCGCGGGCGCGGCTGAACCCGGAGGAGTTCGGCGGCGCACGGTTCCACGAGTTCGTGCTCGCGTACGGCCTGCGGATCCTGTCCGCCCTCGGGCATCTGCACGCCGACCTGCCCGGCAAGGTCTACGGCGATCTGAAGCCGGACAACGTCATGCACGACGGCACCACGACGAAGATCATCGATGTCGGGAGCGTTCGTGCCGCCGGGCTGCCGGGGCTGACGACGAGAGGATTCCGCGCCCCGACGGTGGGCCCGAACGGTGAATGCTCCGGCCAGGACGACCTGTTCAGTCTGGGGGAGACACTGCGGCGGCTGAGCGGCCTCGGCACCTCGCTCCAGGACCTGGCCCGGCTCGGCGACCTGGGCGCTCCGGACGGTTCGGCGGCCGCGGCCACCGAGGAGACGACCGCTCCCGCTCCCCGCGGCCTCGGCCTCGTCTCGCTCGCCCGTGTGCTGGATCGGGCGACCCGGAGCGAGCGGCACGAGAGATTCGCCGACGCACGCGAGATGGCTGAGCAACTACGCGGTGTCTTCCGTGAGTTGAGATCCCTGCGGACCGGCACCGAGACCTTCGAACCCTCGCCGCTGTTCCTCCAGTCGGCCTACGCGCTCGACGGCGCCCTCGGATCCGCGCCACCCCTCGCCCACTGGGCCGCGCCGGGCACCCTCTCGCCGTACGCGCCGCCGTCACCCGCCGAGGTCGCGTACCGGCTGCCCGTCCCGCGGCCCGACCGACACGACAGCCACCATGCCGAACTGAGCAGACTGGCCGACGCCGCCCCCGAGGCACTCCTCCAGCACACCGGGGACTGGCGGGACTCCACCGAAGTCCATCTGCTGCGCTGCCGTCTGCGCCTCAGGGCGGCGGGCGACGGACCCGACGCCGCCGAACGGGAACTGCGGGCCGCGGAGGAGTCGGTCGGGCCCGAACGCGCCCCGTACGACTGGCGGTTGGACTGGCACCGCGGACTCGTCGCGCTCGCGCGGGACCAAGTGGACGTCGCCAGGCGGCACTTCGACCGGGTGTACGCGGCGATCCCCGGCGAGTACGCGCCGAAGCTCGCCCTCGGGTACTGCGCCGAGTGTCTCAAGCGGTGGCACGAGGCACTCACGTTCTACGAGGCGGTGCGGCTGCGCAACCCGTCGTTGGGCAGCGCGGCCTTCGGCGCCGCGCGGGCCCGCCTCGCGCTGGGCGGTGAACGGTCGCGCGAGGAGGCCGTGCGCGAACTGGACGCGGTCCCGCAGCACTCGCGGCACCGAACCGCCGCCCGCACGGCGGCTGTTCGCATCGGAGTCGAGGACCTGCGGACCGCCGAGCGCAGCGGAGAGCTTCCGGAGCGGCTGCGCGAGGTGCTGCGACGGCTGGCCCTGCTCTTCCACGCGCACGGGCTGACCGACGAGGAGGCCAGGGCCCGGATGACCCTCGAAGCGTGGGAGGCCGTCCAGGGCGCGGTCGCCCGAGGCGCCCTCGACGCGAGGGAACTCGACGCCCTGGCCGCGGACGCCGATCCGCGGCTGGGCCTCCCGTCCGACGAGCCCGGCCTGCGCAAGGACCTCTCCCGGCTCCACCTCGCCCTCGCCCACCAGGCCGCCCGCTCCGCCGCGCCCGAGGACGCGACCGTCGCCGAAGTCCTCCTGGACCGCGCCTACGAGGTGCGTCCGCTCGCCTTCCGACACCGCAGGGACAGTCCATGGCCCGGGAAGAGACTCACCGACTGGCTCCGGACGGCCGCCTCCGCGACCTCGCAGAGACAGCCGTCCGCCTCGGACGGGCCACTGCCTCCATAGCCGCCGAACTCGCCCGCCGCGTTCGGCGCTACGCCTGGCCGTCGACCACGGGCCGCCGCAACCGCGCGTATCTGCGGGACCGGCTCGTCGCGATGCCGCTGCTCGCCGTGGTGGTCTTCGGGGCGTTCGGATGGGCCTATGCGGACGTGCGCGGGGACTCCGCGTACGTACGGGACCGGGTCGCACCCGCACTCGTCGACCTCGCGGACGCCAAGGCCTCGCTGCTCATCGCGCAGGGCGAGGCCGAGAAGAGCCTCGACGAGGGACGGGCGGCGGAGCTGGGCGGGCTCAACGAGCGGTACCGCACCCGGATCGCGCGAGCGACGCAGCGCCTGAACCAGGTCACCCGTGGCGGGGCGCTCACCGTCGCCGAGGAACAGGACCTCCGCGTGGCGTCCGCACTGGTCGTGGACTACACCGGCTGGATCGGCCGGGCACAGGGCCACGCGACCGACCCGGTCCTGCGGGACGCCGAACTGACGTACGCGCGCAGCATGCTCTGCTCGGCGACGGTCACCGCCGAGGAGCGCGAGGACCGCTATCCGGAGTGTTCGGCCGGGACCGGCCCCGGCGCGACCGCGATCGTGGACCGTGTGTCGGGCCTGGAGGAGCGGCTGCGCGAGCGGCTCGCGGACCGGGCCGCCTGGGGCACGGGCGTGATCACCGCCGCGACCGTCTCCGCGCTCGCCTTCGTCCTGCTCGCCGCCGGTCTCTGGCGGACCGTGGCCTTCCTGCGCCGCCGCTTCCGTATCCGGCTCAGCATCCCCCTCACCGCAGCCGCCCTGCCGCTGCTCGCCCTGCCGCTCCTGACGGCCGACGCGCTGCTCGCACAGCACGCCCAGAACGCGGCTGTCCCGGTGGCGGACGCGCTCGCGAAGCGGACCTCGCCGGCAACGGAGGCGATCGTGGAGGAACGCCCGTTCGACGGCCCCGATCCGGGGGCCATCGAAGTACTGGAGTCCCGCATCGACGACGATCTGGCGGACGGACGGCTCGCCTTCCTCGACGGAGCGGCACCGCTCGTGTTCCCCACCGGCCTGGCCTGCGCGGCCGTCACCGGCGGCGCCCTGCACGGGTACCGCCGCGAGTACCTCGTCGTGACCCGCGGAGGAGCCGCCTCATGAGACGCGTCCTGCACGCCCTTCTCGCGACCTGCCTCCTCGCCCTGGTCCCCGGCTGTACGTCGGACACCCCCGACCCGCTGGTCGTCCTCGGCCCCTGGACCGGCGAGGAGGGCCGGGCCTTCGAGGCGGCCCTGCGGAAGCTGGACGACGGCACGGGACGGACGTACACCTACGAAGGAACCCGCTCGCTGCGCGAGACACTCGTCTCACAACTCGAGGCGGAAGCCCCGCCGGACGTGGCGATCCTCAACAGCATCGGCGAACTCACCGAGTACGCCCGCCGCGACAAACTCAGGCCGCTCGTCGAGGCGACCGCCGAGCGCGCCTATCCGCCGTGGGCGCCGACCCTGATCGTGGACAGCAGACGACGGACGTACTGGGTGCCGCTGAAGGTCGATCTGAAAAGCCTGGTGTGGAGCAAGGAGGGCACCTCCTCCGAGAACCCGGAGTGGTGCGTGGGGCTCGCCTCGCAGCAGACCTCGGGCTGGCCCGGCACGGACTGGATCGAGGACATCCTGCTCCACCAGGCGGGCCCCGCCCGCTACACGGAGTGGGCCACAGGCAGGCTGAGCTGGCGGGACCCGGCGGTCGAGCGGGCCTGGCAGACATGGGCGCGACTGCTCGGCGACCGCTCCCGCACATCGCTCCAGCGGTCCCTGACCACGTCGTACGAGGGCACACCACAACCTTCCGGAGAGCCGCGCGGTCTGCTCGACTCCCCGGGCTTCGACTGCACCCACGAGCACCAGAGCGCCTTCATCCGGTACGTCTACGCCGGCGACGACATCCGAGTGGAACCGTCCGCCCGCTTCCTGGACGGGCAGCCCGAATACCGGGACGCGTACGAGGTCGCGGGCGACATGGCCGCCGTCTTCAGCGACGACCCGGCGGCTCAGGAACTGGTGGAGCGGCTGTCCGGCCCGGCGGGGCGCGAACTCTGGCGTGAGGCGGCGGGCCCGGCGGTGCGGCCGCTGTTCCCGGACCCGGCCGGCCTGCCCCCGACGGCGACCGCGGACCCCATCGAACAGGAGATCGACTCCCTGCTCACGTCCGGGGCCCGCACCCTGTGCTTCGACGCGTCCGACGTGATGCCGCCCGAGGTGCGAGACGTCTTCTATCGAGCGGTGCTCGAGTTCTTCCGGGACCACACGGCGAAGCACCTCGACTCACTGCTGGGTCAACTGGAGTCCGTACGTGCCCAGACGGTCGAGAACTCCGGCGACGACCGCTCCTTCCGGCCGCCGGAGGACATCTGCGCGCCGGGCGGATGAGACGCGCGCCCGGCGGATGAGACGCGCGGCCCTGCCGAGGTGACGACTGCATCCCGGTGGCTCGCGGTCTCATTTCGCGTATCGTCATTTCTTGGTCGATATCGCCTATGGCGTCAGTCGTATCCGAGGAGGCTCGGGCAGTCATGACGGACCCCACCCGTATCGATGTCCACCAGCATCTGATCCCACCGGAGCGCGCCCGTGCGATGGCCGGGCGCGCCGCCGGGCTCGGCTGGCCGGCGCCCGTGTGGGACGAGGCGAGCGCGCTCGCGATGATGGACCGCCGGTCCATCGCCACCGGCGTGCTGTCGTACGCCGCACCGCTCGCCGCCCCCGAGGACCCGGACGGCGCCCGGACCGAGGCACGGAGCGTCAACGAGTACACCGCTGAACTGGTCAAGAACCGGCCCGACCGCTTCGGCCTGTTCGCCGTGCTGCCCCTCCCGGACGTCGACGGCGCGCTCGCCGAGGCCGCCCACGCCCTGGACGAGCTGAACGCCGACGGAGTGATGGTCCTGTCCAACGCCCAGGGCCGCTACCTCGGCGACCCGGAGTTCGAGCCCCTGTGGGCCGAGTTGGACCTCCGGTCCGCCGTCGTGCTCGTCCACCCCACCGCCCCGCCGGGCCCTCCGGACCCCACGCTGCCGCCCGCCCCACTGGTCGATTTTCCCTACGACACCACCCGCACCGCCCTGCATCTGGCGATGCGCGGGGTACCCCGGCGCTACCCCCGGATCAGGATGATCCTGCCGCACGCGGGCGGCTTCCTGCCGTACGCCGCCCAGCGGCTGGCCCTCGTCGGCCACCTCGACCCCGACACCAACCCCGAGGACTTCCTCGCCGACCTGCGCCGCTTCTACTTCGACACCGCCCTCGCCGGCAGCCCCGCGACCCTGCCCTCGCTGCTCGCCTTCGCCGACCCCGAACGCATCCTGTTCGGCAGCGACTTCCCCATGCTCCCCGAGGAGTGGGGCACCGGCTTCGACAACGGCCTTGACGGGTACGCCGGTTGGGACCCCGGCCAGTTGCACGCGGTCAACCGTGGCAACGCCGAGGCGCTCATTCCGCGACTCGCGACGAGTTAGTCTCGGGGCATGCGGATCTCCGTCTCCTCCGACATGGACGAACCCGTGGCTCGCGCCCTCCTCGGGCAGTTGCGCGACCGCGGACACGACGTGGTGACGTACGGGGCACTGAGCCCCGGCGACGATCCCCAGTGGGCCGCCTGCTCGGAGGCGGCGGCCCGCGAGGTCGCCACCGGGAACGCCGACCAGGCCGTCGTGTGCTGCTGGACCGGCACGGGCGCGTCGATCGCCGCGAACAAGGTGCCCGGTGCACGCGCGGCCCTGTGCACGGACGCCTACACGGCGGACGGCGCCCGCCGCTGGAACGACGCCAACGTGCTCGCGCTCAGCCTGCGCCTGACGTCGGAGCCGCTGCTCAAGGAGATCCTGGACGCCTGGTTCGCCGCCGAGGCGAGCGCGGACGCCGAGGACCGGGAGAACGTGGCACGCGTGGAACGGCTCGACAACACCAGAACCACCCCCTGAACGAAGGCAGTTGAAAGAGGCCCGTGATCACTGACACTGTGATCACTCAGACCGTGATGACTCTGAGCCCGGCCTCCTCGAACCGCCCCACCGTCTCCTCGTCCGCCGCCGTGTCCGTGACCAGCGTGTCCACGGCCTCGACCGCGCAGATACGGGCGAACGCCCGCCGCCCCAGCTTGCTGGAGTCGGCGGCCACCACCACGCGCCCGGCGCGCTCGCACAGCAGCCGGTTGATCGCGGCCTCCGCCTCGTCGTTCGCCGCCGCCCCGTGGGTGACGTCGAGGGCGACCACGCCCAGTACGGCCATGTCGATGGTGATCTGGCTCAGCACACCGTCGGCGAGCGGCCCGACGAGTTCGTACGACTGCGGGCGTGCGACCCCGCCCGTCAGCACGATCTTGAACTGGGGCCGTACGGCAAGCTCGTTGGCGATGTTCAGGGCGTTCGTGACGATCGTCAGCGCGGGCGAGCCGACGGTCAGATCACCGCGTACGGCCAACGCGCGCGCCACCTCCGTCGTGGTCGTGCCGCCCGTCAGGCCCACCGCCTCGCCGGGGGCGACCAGATCCGCGACCGCCCGTGCGATGCGCTGCTTCTCGGAGGCGCGGCGGGCGGTCTTGTAACGCAGCGGCAGTTCGTACGACACGCCGTGCACGACCGCGCCGCCCCTGGTGCGTACGAGCATCTGCTGCTCGGCGAGCTGGTCGAAGTCACGGCGGATCGTCGCGGCCGACACCCCCAGCTCGGCCGCCGCCTCCTCGACCTCCAGCCGGCCCCGCTCGACCAGCAGCTCCAGCAGGGACTTCCAGCGGGCGTCCCGGGACATCCGGACTCTCCGTTCCTCGATCTTCCGCGACCCTAGCGCACCGAATGTTCACGGCCCCTGCTGCTCGGATGCTTGATTCTGCTCGAAACATGGCTATATCTTGCAAGAACGAGCATGAATCGGCTCTCTGGGGGAGAGGCAGCGCATGACCCATGTCGAGGACGAACTGAACAGCCAGCCCGAGTGCTGGACCCGCGTCGCCGCGGAGGCGGCCGAGCATGCCCACGCGCTGCCGGCGGCGGGGGAGCGGGTCGCGATCGTGGGCTGCGGCACCTCGTACTTCATGGCGCAGGCCGTCGCGGCTCTGCGGGAAGGTGCCGGCCAGGGAGAGACGGACGCCTTCGCCGCCTCCGAGTTCCCCTACGGCCGCCCGTACGACCGGGTCGTCGCCCTCACCCGGTCCGGCACCACCACCGAGGTGCTCGAACTGCTCGGACGACTGCGGGACGGCACACCCTCGGGTACGCGGACACGGACGACCGCGATAACCGCCGATCCCCGAACTCCCGTGATGGAAGCGGCCGATGACCTCGTCGTGCTCGACTACGCGGACGAACGCTCCGTCGTACAGACGAGATTCGCCACCACCGCACTCACGCTGTTCCGGGCCCACCTCGGACTGCACGACGAGACCGTGCTCGACGACTGCCGTACCGCGCTCTCGACTCCGTTGCCCGAAGGACTCGTCGAGTGCACGCAGTTCACCTTCCTCGGCCGGGGCTGGACCGTGGGGCTCGCCAACGAGGCCGGGCTGAAGATGCGCGAGGCGTCCCTGTCCTGGACCGAGGCCTATCCGGCGATGGAGTACCGGCACGGCCCCATCAGCGTCACCACCCGCTCCACGGCCACCTGGATTTTCGGCGAGGCACCGGAGGGGCTGGCCCAACAGGTGCGGGACACCGGCGCCTTGTGGGTGGCCGGCGTCCTCGACCCGCTCGCCGAACTCGTGCGCGCACAGCGCCTCGCGGTCGCGGTGGCGGCGGCACGGGGCCTCGACCCCGACCGCCCGCGGCACCTCACCCGCTCGGTGATCCTCGCGCCGGCACTCTGACGCCTCGCCCATGTCCTGGAAGGAGGAGACATGCCCCTCGTGACCACCGGCGAACTCGTCACCCGGGCCGCCGCCACGCACTCGGCGGTCGCCGCGTTCAACATCATCACCCTGGAGCATGTCGAGGCCGTCATCGCCGGTGCGGAGGAGGCGGGTTCGCCCGTCGTCCTCCAAGCCAGCGAGAACGCCGTCAAGTTCCGCCGGGGACAGGTCCTTCCGCTGGCCCGCGCCGCAGCCTCGGCCGCCGAACGCGCCGCCGTACCCGTCGCGTTGCACCTCGACCACGTCCAGAGCGACGACCTGCTGCGCCAGGCGCCCGCCGCCGGATTCAGCTCCGTGATGTACGACGCGGCCCGGCTGCCGTACGCCGAGAACCTCGCCGCGACCCGGGCCGCCGCCGACTGGGCGCATGCCCAAGGGCTCTGGATCGAGGCCGAGTTGGGCCAGGTGGGCGGCAAGGACGGACGGCCCCCGCTGGACGCCCATGCACCCGGCGCCCGTACCGACCCCGCCGAGGCCCGCGCCTTCGTCGCCGACTCAGGGGTGGACGCCCTCGCCGTGGCCGTCGGCAGCACGCACGCCATGACCACCCGTACGGCGGCCCTCGACCACGACCTCCTGAAGCGGCTCTCCGCCACCCTGGACGTCCCCCTCGTCCTGCACGGCTCGTCCGGCGTACCTGACGACGAACTCGTGTCCGCCGTCGTGGCCGGCATCACCAAGGTCAACGTCGGTACGGCCCTCAACATCGCCATGACCGGCGCCATCAGGGAGTTCCTCGCAGCCCACCCCGAGACCGTCGACCCGCGTAAGTACCTGAGCGTGGGCCGGGAGGCGATGGCGCGGACGGTGACCCGGATCATCGGCGTACTGAGCTGACACAGAGCTCAAGGCCACCAGCGCTGGTATTTTTTCACCATGCACGAAACGGAGCTGTATCTCGGTGAGCCGCCCCACGTCGCCAACGCGGGCGTCGGCGTGCACGGGATCGCGAGCCGCACCGACGTCTTCCGGCTGCCGGAGCTGTGGCAGCTGCACCTCTACCAGTACGAGGCCGAGCTGATCGTCGGCGGCACCCCGCACGTCGTCCGCCCCGGCCGCGTCAGCCTCGTACCGCCCGGTACCACGGTCCGCTTCCGCTACCAGGGCCGCTCCGAACACCTCTACGCACACCTGCGCATCCCCACCACGGGACCCTCGCGCACAGTGCCCGTGGTCCAGAACGCGGGACCCGAACTCCCCGCCCTCACCGGCCTGTTGCTCGCGGCCATCGCCGCCGTGCCACGCGCCCCCGAGCACACGAGAGCCGAGATCTGGACCGCGCTGTGGCGCATCGCCCACCTCACCCCGGACACCGAACGCCCTGGCCCCGGCCCGCATCCGGCGGTCAGTGCGGCCATCGCGTACATCGAGGGCCAGCTCGCCGCCCCGCTCACCGTGCCGGCCGTCGCCCAGGCGGCGGGCGTCTCGCACAACCACCTGACCAGGCTCTTCAAGGCCGCGACCGGCGACACGGTGGTCGGCTACATCCGCCGCCGCAGACTCGACCGCGCCCGCCACCTGCTGCGTGCGTCGACCCTCTCCATCCCGGCGGTGGCCGCCTCCGTCGGCATCCCCGACCTCCAGGCGTTCAACAAGGCATGCCGCCGCGAACTCGGCGCGTCACCACGAGCCCTCCGGGGAGAGACGACCACCACCGGCACCTGAGGTGGTAGAAATTCACCCCGGACCGCCTACCTCATCACTGCTTGACGGCCTTCAGCACCACGAACTTGGCATCGCTCGCGACGAGCCGACTGTTGCCGAACAGCTTCCGCAGCTTGAGGTGATAGCCGAGATGCCGGTTGCCGATCACCCACAACTCACCGCCCGGCCGCAGCGCCCGCCGGGCGCCGGTGAACATCCGCCAGGCCGTGGCGTCCGACGTCGCCTGGTGGGTGTGGAACGGCGGATTGTTGAGCACGAGGTCGACACTTCCGTCCGCGATCCCGGCCAGCCCGTCCCCGACCCGGAACTCGGCCTGCCCGTCCGGCAGTTCGTTGGCCCGGTAGGTCTCCTCCGCCGAGGCCACCGCCTGGAACGACTCGTCGACGAAGAGCAGCTCGGCCTCCGGCGAGGTCAGTGCCACCGCCGTACCGACCACACCGTTCCCGCAGCCCAGGTCGACCACCCGGGCGGCACCCGACGGCTCCGGCAGATGCTGGAGGAAGAACCGGGTGCCGATGTCGAGACGCTCGGCGCAGAAGACGCCCGCGTGGTTGACGACGGTGTGCCCGGAGACGGGGCCGACACCGTCGGGCAGCGAGTAGCGGAGTGGCCAGGGATTGACACCCTTGCCCACCGACGGACCGACACCGGCGTGGATGAGCCGGGCCTTCTTCTCCGCGAGCGAGGTCCGGGTCGGGCCGACGATCCGCTCGAACAGCTTCAGCGTCGAGGTGTGGATCTCCTTCACCATGCCGGTGCCGACGACGACCGTGTCCTTGTGCAGCGCGGGCGCCAGCCGCAGCAGCTGGTCCTCGAGGAGCGCCAGGCTCTTCGGCACCCGCACGAGCAGCACGTCGACGAGCTCCGGCGGCGGATCCTGGGTGGTGAGCAGCCGTACGGAGTCCTCGTCCACGTCGGCCCGCCGCAGGTTCGCCCGGGTCGCCTCCTGGGCCAGGAACGAGTCGGTGATCTGCGTCGGCCGGTGCGCGGCGAGCGCCGTGGTGAGCGCGCCCCAGCGGTCACCGACGACCACGACCGTGCCGGACAGATCGGTCCCGGCCTCCGCGAGATGCCCGAGAAGGTACTCGTCGGCGGCGTCCCACGCGCGGAGCCGCTCACGCGGATCGGCGGGGAAACGGGTCAGCGTCAGTTCGGCCCAGGGAGTCGTCATACGGTCGGTCATCGTGGCCCCACCCTACAGAGCCGCAGCTCACACCCCGTCGGGCAGGATGGGATCCATGGACGCCGAGCTGTTCCCCAGAGCCCGTACGGAGATCGCGCCGGGGGCGGTGCACGTGCCGGACTGGCTGGACGCGGGACGTCAGCGCGAGCTGCTGGACGCCTGCCGCGACTGGGCACGCCCACCGGCGGGCCTGCGCACGGTCCGGACGCCCGGCGGCGGCACGATGACCGCCCGGCAGGTCTGTCTCGGCTGGCACTGGTACCCGTACGCCTACGCCCGCACCGTCGTCGACGGCGACGGCGCGCCGGTGAAACCGTTCCCCGACTGGCTGGGCGAGCTGGGGAAGGAGGCGGCCAGGGCAGCGGCGTACGACGGTGACGCCGCCTACGACATCGCGCTGATCAACTTCTACGAAGCCGACGCCCGCATGGGAATGCACCGCGACAGCGACGAGAAGTCGGACGCGCCCGTGGTGTCCCTGAGCCTCGGCGACACCTGCGTCTTCCGCTTCGGGAACACCGAGACACGCACCCGGCCCTACACGGACGTCGAACTGCGCAGCGGCGACCTGTTCGTGTTCGGCGGCGCCTCCCGGCTGGCGTACCACGGGGTGCCACGGGTGTACGAGGGCACGGCGCCGCCCGAGTTGGGACTGACCGGCCGACTGAACGTGACGCTGAGGGTCAGCGGTCTCTAGGCGGGTCCGGCGAAGTCCGCTACGGTACAGCGCCCCTGGAAGGCGCCCCGCAGGGGCAGCCTTCCAGGGGCGCGGGGCTGTGTTGAATGTGCGGCTACCGCCGCGTGGGCGCGACCAGCCCCCACCGGGCCCGCAGTCAACGAACCGCCCAACCAGCGGAGCGCATCGTACGGATCATGGGAGACTCGCCCTCATGAGCGGCAAGGTCGAAGGGACCACTTCAAAGACGCGGTTGGACCGGGGGCGCGGCGCCCTCGGGCCCGCCTTGGAGCTGGTGCACACCGGCCGGGCGCCCACCCGGGCCGTGCTCACCGCCGAGCTGGGCGTCACCCGGGCGACGGCCGGTGCGGTGGCCGCCGAGCTGGAGGCGCTCGGGCTGATCAGCGTGGACGCCCGGCCCGGCGCGGCGGCCGGTTCGCAGGGACGCCCCTCGCACCGGCTCGACGTCGCCGAGGAGGGGCCGGTCGTGCTGGCTGCGCAGGTGCACGCCGACGGGTTCCGGGCCGCGCTGGTCGGGCTCGGCGGGCGGATCGTCGCCACCGCGCCCGGCTGCGAGACCGTCGACGCCGACCCGGCGAAGGTGCTCGGCTCGGTCGTCGACGCGGGTGCCGAGTTGCTGCACGACACCGGGCGGCGGTGCGTCGGCGCCGGTCTCGCCGTGCCGTCGGCCGTAGCCGAGCCCGAGGGCCTGGCCCTGAACCCGCTGCACCTCGCCTGGCCGGCCGGTGCGCCGGTACGGGAGATCTTCGCCGAGCGAGTACGGGCGGCGGGCATCGCCGGACCGGCCTTCGCGGGCAACGACGTCAACCTCGCCGCGCTCGCCGAACACCGGCACGGCGCCGGACGCGGCGCCCGCGACCTGCTGTGCGTCGCCACCGGGCACCGGGGGGTCGGCGGGGCGCTGGTCCTCGACGGCCGTCTGCACACGGGGAGTTCGGGCCTCGCGCTCGAAGTCGGCCACCTCACCGTCAACCCCGAGGGCCGCCCCTGCCACTGCGGCAGCCGGGGCTGCCTGGACGTCGAGGCCGACCCGCTCGCCTTCCTCACGGCGGCGGGCCGAGACCCAGGCCCCGAGGTCTCGCTGCTCCAACAGGCCAACGACCTGATCCGCGACCAGTACACGGACCCGGCGGTCCGCACGGCCACCGAGACGCTGATCGACCGCCTGGGCCAGGGCCTGGCAGGCCTCGTCAACATCCTCAACCCGGACCGCATCATCCTCGGCGGCCTCCACCGCACCCTCCTGGACGCCGACCCCAACCGCCTACGCGCAGTGGTGGCCGACCGCAGCCTCTGGGGCCGCAGCGGCGGCGTCCCCATCCTCGCCTGCACCCTGGACCACAACAGCCTCGTGGGAGCAGCGGAGTTGGCCTGGCAACCGGTACTGGACGACCCACTGGCAGCACTGACGTAAGGGCCCGTCGGGCGCGGGGCTGTGTTGAATGTGCGGCTACCGCCGCGTGGGCGCGACCAGCCCCCACCGGCCCGCGGCCAAAGAACCACCGCACTCAGCCCGCGCTGTCCTGCCCCATGAGGCTCCACAACGCCGCAACCTGAGGCCGCCGCAGATCACCCCGCCGCACACACAACCCAATCGGAAACCGCTCCGGCGCCGGATCAACCGGTACAACCGCCAACCGCTCCCGCACCGCACTGTGATCAAGAACAAGCCGAGGCACAACCCCCGTCCCACACCCCAGCGCAACCAACGTCAACAACCCTTCGTGACCGTCCGGTTCAGCAGCCACCTCGGGCGAGAACGAAACACCCCGCGCCCGGAACCACCGATCGGCCGCCTCCCGCACCAACCCCCGACAAGGCAACACGAACGGCCCCGCAAGCCCCGGATCCGGACGATCCCGAGCCGTCACGAACACCAACTCGGTCAAGGCAACAGTCCGACTCACCAACGGCTCCGGCAACCGCGCCGGAATCCCCGCGACGGCCACATCGACCTCCCCCTCGTCGAGCCGCGCCAGCGCCGCCGCCGCGTCACCGGTACGCAGATCGAGCCGTACGTTCGGATGCGCGGCCCGAAAGGGCGCCAACAGCCCCGGCAGCAGCACCTGACAGGCAGTCACCGTCGCGAACACGGCCAACCTGCCAGTGAGTTGAGCGGGGTCAGGGTGCTCCTCACGGTACGCACGCCACAACTCCAGCGCCTGGACGGCGTATTCACGGAACCGATGCCCCTCAGCCGTCAGAGACACCCCGCGCGGCCCCCGGTCGAACAGCCGATGCCCGAGATCGGCCTCCAGCCGCTGCACGGTCCGGGTGAGCGTAGCCGGACTGACATGACAGTCCAGACTGGTCCGCCCGAAGTTCAGCGTCTGCGCCAGATGGACGAAAAGACGCAGCTCCCGATGGTCGTCGCGCATACCGTGACCTGGCCCTTTCATTCTCCGCAACAGTCCGCTGCACAAGTTGCGCTTGCCGCAACACTCGCCGCGACCCTACAACTCGACCATGACCTCGACCACGCACAGCACTACCCACACCTCCCGCGTCTTCGCCCTGGAACCGATGGACGTGCCCGGCAGAACGGAGACCATCCTGCGCGGCGGACGCCACCTCCTCCCACTCCTGCCGCAGGCCTTCGAAGGCATCCGCCGCATCGGCGTCATCGGCTGGGGCCCACAGGGCCGCGCCCAGGCCCTCAACCTGCGCGACTCCCTCGCCGGTACGGACATCCGGGTGACGGTCGGGCTCCGCCCGGGCTCCACCTCCGCCGCCGACGCCCGCGCCCACGGCTTCACGGAGGCGGACGGCACCCTCGGCGACTGGCTCGCCGTCACCGCCGAAAGCGACCTGGTCATCCTGCTGATCGCGGACGCGGCACTCGCCGCCCACCACCAGGAGATCTTCGCGACCCTCGAGCCGGGCGCGGTCATCGGCCTCTCGCACGGCTTCCTGCTCGGCCATCTCCGGTCGTACGGCGGTGAGTTCCCGCCCGGACACGGGGTGATCGCCGTCTGCCCCAAGGGCATGGGCGACTCGGTGCGGCGCCTCTACGAGCAGGGCGCGGAGATCAACGGCGCGGGCATCAACAGTAGCTTCGCCGTGCACGCGGACCCGGACGGCCGGGCCACCGACCTCGCCCTCGGCTGGTCGGTCGCGCTCGGCTCGCCGTACACCTTCCGTACGACCCTCGACAGCGAGTACCTCTCCGACATCGTCGGCGAGCGTGCCATCCTGCTCGGCGCCGTCCACGGCATCGTCGAGAGCCTGTACACCCGCTTCCGGCTGGCCGGGGACGACGAGACGACCGCGTACGAGAAGTCCTGCGAGAACGTCACCGGCCCGATCGCCCGCACGATCTCCCACGAGGGGATCCGCGCCGTCCGCGAGGGCCTCGCCCCGGCGGACCGGGACACGTTCGACCGCGCGTACACGGCCACCTACCGCCCCGCCCGCGACCTCGTCGCCGAGATCTACGACGAGGTCGCCGACGGCACCGAACTGCGCAGCGTCATCCTCGCCGAACAGCGCCTCGGGGCCCGCCCGATGAGCGGGATCAGCGGCTCCCCGATGTGGGCGGCGGGGGAGCGGGTGCGAGCCCGGCGGGCGGAGCGCGAGCTGCCCGTCGAGCCGTTCACCGCAGGCGTGTTCGTGGCCACGATGACCGCCCAGATCGACGAGTTCGCCGAGCGCGGCCACCCCTGGTCGGAGATCGTCAACGAGTCCGTCATCGAGGCCGTCGACTCGCTGCTGCCGTACATGCACGCCCGTGACGTGGCTTACATGGTGGACAACTGCTCGCGCACGGCCCGTCTGGGCGCCCGTCGCTGGGGTCCGCGCTTCCAGGCCGCGTACGAGCAGATCGCGTACCCGGCGGCCGAACTCCCCGCCTCCGAAGCCCTGTTGGCGGCCTTCGACACCCACCCGGCGCACGAGGCCCTGGCAGCGGCGGCGAAGCTCCGGCCCTCGGTCGACATCTCCGTCGCCTGACACAGGCCCGACACCCCCGGGAAGCAGCCGCAAGAGGCCCACGTACTCCCGGGGAGGTACACGCGCTCCCGCCGGCCGTACGACGACCCGGACCCCCTCCCGGCGCGAACGTGGAGTCATCGCACAGAACCCCTACCTGGGAGATGACTCGACATGAACACCCTCGCGAACTGGGACGGCGGCCCCGGCCCCTGGATCCTCTTCTTCCCGCTGATCTGGGCGGCCGTCGTGATCGGCGTCGTCACCGTCCTGCGCCGCACGGTCTGGCGCGGACGTCGCGGCGGCCCGTGGCGCGCCATGAACGGGCGTTACGACGCCCAGGACCGCCTCTCCGGCGACGCGCCCCTGGCCGTACTGGGCCGGCGCTTCGCCTCCGGTGAGATCGACGAGGATGAGTACTGGCGGCGGCTCTCCGTCCTGGACGAGCAGTTCGGTGCCACGGGCGGCCGTGCGGGCAAGGGCGGTGCGGTATGACCACCGCCACCACCACGACCCGTACGGCGGCCCATGTCGTCGACGCGGTGAAGGTGTACGGCGGTGGCGACACCGCCGTACGGGCCCTCGACGGCGTGAGCGTCGGCTTTCCGGCCGGCCGCTTCACCGCGATCATGGGGCCCTCGGGCTCCGGCAAGTCCACCCTGATGCACTGCGCGGCAGGCCTGGACACCCTCACCTCCGGAGCCGCGTTCATCGGCGACACCGAACTGGGCGCGCTCGACGACCGGCGCCTCACCCTCTTGCGCCGCGACCGGATCGGCTTCGTCTTCCAGGCGTTCAACCTGGTGCCGACGCTGACCGTCGCCGAGAACATCCGGCTGCCGATCGACCTGGCGGGCGGGGACGGCGACCGGGAGTGGATCGACGCGCTCGTCGACGTGGTCGGCCTGCGCGACCGGCTCCACCACCGCCCCGCCGAACTCTCCGGCGGCCAGCAGCAACGCGTCGCCGTGGCACGGGCGTTCGCCGGCCGGCCCGACGTCGTCTTCGCCGACGAACCGACCGGCAACCTCGACAGGCGCTCCGGCGAGGAGGTCCTCGGCCTGCTCGGCCGCGCGGTGCGCCACATGGACCGCACGGTCGTCATGGTCACCCACGACCCGGTCGCCGCCGCCCACGCGGACCAGGTGCTCTTCCTGGCCGACGGCCGTCTGGTGGACCGGATGGAATCCCCGACCGCCGACAAGGTCCTGGACCGGTTGAAAGCCTTCGAGGTGCCGTCATGAGCGACTCCGCACACCCTCTCCGTCCCACCGTCCGCATCAGCATGTCCTCTCTCCGCGCGCACAAGCGCCGCTTCGCCGGTACGTTCCTGGCGGTCTTCCTCGGTGTCGCGTTCCTGGCCGGGACCCTGGTCATGGGCGACACGCTGCGCGCCAGCTTCGACACCATGTTCGGGAACGCGACGAGCGGTACCGACGCCGTCGTCCGCAGCGCCGACGCCATCACCACCCCCGGCGAGAGCGAGGGCGTACGCCAGCCGGTCCCCACCGACCTGGTCAAAACCGTCGAGCAGGTCCCGGGCGTCGCGGCCGCCGCCCCCAACATCCAGGGCGCCGGCCAGCTCATCGCCGCCGACGGCGACCCCATCGGCGGCCAGGGACCGCCCACCCTCGCCGGCAACTGGATCACCGACCCGAAGCTGAACCCGTACCAACTCGCCGAAGGACGCGCCCCGTCGAAGTCCGGCGAGGTCGTCGTCAACCGGGGGACGGCCAAGCAGGGCGACCTGAGGATCGGCGACACGACGACCCTGCGTACGCCCGACCCGGTCAGGGTGACGATCGTCGGCCTCGCGACCTTCGGCGGCGAGGACGGCATGGCACAGGTGACGTTCACCGGGATGACGCAGGCCGACGCCGAGAAGTACCTCACGGCGAGGCCCGGCGAGGCGGCGAGCATCCAGGTGCGGGCCGGTCCCGGGGTCGGTCAGCAGGAGCTGGTGGACCGGCTGACGTCCGTACTGCCCAAGGGCGTCGAGGCCATCACCGGTCAGGAGTCGGCCGAGGAGAACACCGAGATGATCTCCAGCCAGTTCCTGACCATCTTCACCCTGTTCCTGCTCGTCTTCTCGGGCGTGGCGATCCTGGTCGCGACCTTCTCCATCCACAACACCTTCGCGATCGTCGTCGCCCAACGCACCCGAGAGAACGCCCTGTTGAGGGCGCTGGGGGCATCTCGCAGCCAGGTCACCGCGGCCACACTCGTCGAGGCGACCGCAGTCGCCGTGACTGCGTCGATCGCGGGTCTCGCCGGTGGCATCGCCATCGCCGCGGGCCTCCAGGCACTGTTCCCGGCCATCGGATTCCCCTTCCCCGAGGGCGACTTGGTGATCGGCTGGCTGTCCATGCTGCTGCCGCTCGCGGTCGGCATCGTGGTCTGCCTGGGCTCCGCGCTGCTGCCCGCCGTACGCGCCGGCCGCACCGCACCCCTGGCCGCGCTCCGCGAGACGGCCGTCGACCAGTCGGGCGCCTCGTCCGTCCGGGCGGTCACCGGCGCGGGCCTCGGCGCCCTCGCGATCGCCATGACGCTGACCGGCGTCCTGGTCTCACCGTCCTTGTGGCTGGCGGGACTTGGCGCCGTACTGGCCCTCGCCGCCTTCGTGGTTCTCGGTCCCGTCGCGTCGACCACCGCCGTACGGATCATCGGCGGCCCCCTCGACAAACTGCGCGGAGTCACCGGCGGCCTCGCCCGGCGCAACGCCCTGCGCAGCCCCAAACGGACCGCCGCCACCGCGAGCGCCCTGATGATCGGCGTGGCCGTCGTCTCGCTGTTCACGGTGTTCGGCGCCTCGCTGAAGGCCACCATGGACCAGACCGTGTCGCGGTCCTTCGCGGGCGATGTGGCCGTGAGCACCCCGTCGTTCGGCGCGGGCGGCAGCGGACTCAGCCCCGCTCTCGCGCCCGCGATCGCCGAGCAGCCCGTGGTGGCGGACGCTGTCGGACTCGGCCGGGGAGTCGCCGAAGTCGACGGCAAGGGACGGGCGTTGACCGTCACCGCCCCCGTCACCCTCGGCAAGGTCTTCGACCTCGGCCAGATCCGCGGCTCGCTCGACAACCTGGGCACCGACGGCATCGCCATCACGGAGTCGGAGGCCGACCGGCAGCACCTGAAGACGGGCGACACCACCCAACTCACGTTCACCGACGGTCAGAAGGAGACCTTCACGGTCCGCGCGGTCTACGGCCGGTCCGAACTCGCCGGCGAGTACGTCATCACCCGTGCCGCCTGGGCCCCGCACCGCACCCAGGACTCCGACACGCTCATCGCGGTCTCCTTCAAGGACGGTGTGAGCACGGACGCGGGCAAGGCCGCCGTGGAACAGGTCGCCGCACGATACGGCGACCCCGAGGTGCAGACCCGCGACGAGTACGCCCAGTCGTCGGCCGGAGGCATCGACATGATGCTCACCCTCGTCTACGCGCTGCTCGCCCTCGCGGTGCTCATCGCACTCCTCGGCATCGCCAACACCCTGACCCTCGCCATCCACGAACGCACCCGCGAACTCGGCCTGTTGAGGGCCGTCGGCCAGACCCGCGCCCAACTGCGCGCCATGGTCCGCTGGGAGTCGGTCCTCGTCGCAGCCTTCGGCACGGTGGGCGGGCTCGCCCTCGGCGGCTTCCTCGGCTGGGTGCTGGTGAAGGCCTCGGACGGCGCCAGCGACAGCGCCTTCGCCTTCGCGCTGCCGCCCACCCAGCTCGTGATCGTGGCCTTGGTGGGCGTCGCGGCCGGAGCACTCGCGGGCCTGCGCCCGGCCCGGCGGGCGGCCCGCCTGGACGTACTGCGAGCCATCGCCACCGAGTGACGTACAGACCAAGGGGGAGGGACGCCGGAGGTCACCGCCCGGTCAGCCTGCGACGGCCGACCGGGCGGGAGCGTGTTCCGGCCTGCGCCGGTGAACCCCCGGCTTGTACCCCTTGTCGTCGCACAACGGCTCCTCGAACACCTGACGCACGGGCGTCGCGCTCGCGGGCCGGGTCTCCGGGGCGGTCACCACCGGCGCGACCGTCGGCAGCGTGAACCACACGACCTTCCCCGACTCGCCGTCCGGCCGCACACCCCAGCTCTCGCTCACGGCGGCGACCATCGCGAGGCCGCGTCCGCAGGTGGCGGTGGGATCCGCGTCCCGCAGCTCGGGAATGCGCGGGTCGTGGTCGTGCACCGAGACCGTGAGCCGGTCCAGCAGGACCTCGATCTCCACGGTGCACAGCTTGTCGGGCTGGGCATGCCGGTGGACGTTGGTCAGCAGCTCGGTCACACCGAGCGAGGCCCGGTCTATCAAGGGATCCAGATGCCAGTAGCGCAATTGTGCAGAGACGATTCTGCGGACCTGGCCGATCCGCGACGGAAGAGCTTGCAGCTCCACCGTGCAGTGCCTGCTTGGGTGGCTGATCACGGCTTGCGACTCCCCGAATTGAGGTCCGGAAGAAGACACGAGATCGGATCCAGCAGAATGCCTGCGTGCAATGGCCGCCTGCTGTCGTGGCCGGCGGGCTGGTTCGCAGCGTTATCGCCGGTAAACCCAGAGTGACGTGTGACAAGCGTGGCTCAGGGGACGGAAACCCGCAACTCGCGGCCTGGCGCACAGCACGCCAGATGTCCGTACGAGATGCGGCCCCGCGCTCCCCGGCCTGCTCAGTGCCCGCGCCCGGCCGCCTTGCGTACGGCCTCTATGAACCGGCGTGCCGCGGGCGGCCCGGTCTCGCCCGGCGCCGGGTCGTGATCCCCCAGGGTCAGCAGGTAGCGCTGGCCGTTGAGGTCCGCGAGCGCCCGGTCGTCGGCCGCGAACCAGGGCTTCGACGCGCGCACCGCCTGCACGGGAGCGCTGTCGATCTCGCTGCCGTAGCTGGTGAGCAGCTCCAGCCTGCCGTCGCTGATCCGGAC
The DNA here is from genome assembly GCF_053593675.1 of Streptomyces sp. NPDC002156. Taxonomy (NCBI): domain Bacteria; kingdom Bacillati; phylum Actinomycetota; class Actinomycetes; order Kitasatosporales; family Streptomycetaceae; genus Streptomyces; species Streptomyces sp. NPDC002156. The sequence continues at coordinate 25,853 of NZ_JBSFDA010000028.1, forward strand.
CTGCCCGGCCCGGGTGAGGGAGCGCAGCCTCTTCCCGATTCGCACGCCCGTGGCCGTGAACTCCGGCTCCGCCATGATGCTCCGCCCCCTTGTCGGCTTCCGCCGAGATGCGTGGTGATCCCGCCTGGAACGTGATCCATTGTGCGCCCCCGTGCCGTGCAGTCTGCCTGCCCCCGGCGTCGAGCACCAGTGCGTACGGCACTCTCCGGCAACGGGCGGAAGCACTCACCGGGATGCGCCCCACCCCCCGCCGGCTCCCGCCCGACCCGCGGCGGCCCCCTGCCCACAGGTCTGCCTTTGATCCACCCAAAGGGATGTTTATGCAGGTGAGAGGCGTGTTGAAGGTGTCTATGATCGGGACGTACGGCTGCGCAAGGACGCCGTCGGCACGCCCATCACAAGGAGCCCGACGTGAGCATCCCCGACCCCACCGGGACCGCCGAAACCCTCGACACGCTCGACGTCGACCGCAGTGACGCCGACTACCGCGCCTGGCTCAAAGAGGCCGTCCGCAAGGTCCAGGCCGACGCCAACCGCTCGGCCGACACGCACCTGCTGCGCTTCCCGCTGCCCGAGAAGTGGGGTATCGACCTGTATCTGAAGGACGAGTCGACCCACCCCACCGGCAGCCTCAAGCACCGCCTCGCCCGCTCGCTCTTCCTGTACGGACTGTGCAATGGCTGGATCCGGCCCGGCCGCCCGGTGATCGAGGCGTCCAGCGGCTCCACGGCCGTCTCCGAGGCGTACTTCGCGAAACTGATCGGCGTGCCCTTCATCGCGGTGATGCCCCGCACGACCAGCGCCGAGAAGTGCCGCCTGATCGAGTTCCACGGCGGCCGATGTCACTTCGTGGACGACTCCCGGAAAATGTACGAGGCCTCGGCGGCCCTCGCGGCCGAGACCGGCGGCCACTACATGGACCAGTTCACCTACGCGGAACGGGCCACGGACTGGCGCGGAAACAACAACATCGCCGAATCCATCTTCCGCCAACTGGAGTTGGAACGTTTCCCGGAGCCCGCGTGGATCGTCGCCACGGCCGGCACCGGCGGCACCTCGGCGACGCTCGCCCGCTACGTCCACTACACGCAGCGCGACACCCGTATCTGCGTAGCGGACCCGGAGAACTCCTGTTTCTTCGAGGGCTGGACCACCGGCGATCCGGACGTCACCTGCGACTGCGGCTCCCGCATCGAGGGCATCGGCCGCCCCCGCATGGAACCCAGCTTCGTCCCCGGCGCGGTGGACCGCATGATGAAGGTCCCCGACGCGGCCAGCATCGCCGCGGTAAGAGCCCTGGAACAGGCGATCGGCCGCAAGGCAGGCGGCTCCACGGGCACAGGCCTGTGGAGCGCCCTCAAAATCATCGCGGAGATGGTCGCAGGGGCCCAACAGGGCAGCGTAGTAACCCTCCTGTGCGACCACGGCGACCGCTACCTGGACAAGTACTACTCGGACACCTGGCTAAAAGACCAAGGCCTGAACATCACGCCTTACAGGTCGGCGATCGAGGCTCTACTGAAAACAGGCGTGTGGACGACCCCCTAGGGGCCCCTGAAAGGCCGCCGAAGGCGCCTTTCAGGGGCGCGGGGAACTGCGCGACAAGCCACAACGGCGCAGCACCCGCAAACCCACCCCCCAAGGCACCCCTCTAGGCGCCCTCACCCGCAACAACCAGCCTCCGCAAATGCTCAGAGACCTCATCCCGAGCCTCAGAAACCAACCCCGAGTCCGTAACCAACGTATCCACCTGCTCCAACGCCGCGAACGAACTCAACCCCACCGTCCCCCACTTGGTGTGGTCGGCAACGACAACAACCCGCCGAGCCGACTGCACCAGCCGCCGATTCGTCTCAGCCTCCGCAAGATTCGGCGTGGACAACCCGGCCTCGACAGATATCCCGTGCACCCCAAGAAACAGCACGTCGAAATGCAGCGACGCAATCGCCTGATCGGCCACAGGCCCGACCAGCGAGTCGGACGGAGTCCGCACCCCACCCGTCAACACCACCGTCGCCGCCCCCTGCCGCTGCCCCGACACCCGCTGCGCGGCGTGGAACACATCAGCGACCCGCACGGAGTTCGTCACGACGGTCAGATCCGCCACGTCCAGCAACTGATGCGCCAGCGCGTACGTCGTCGTACCACCCGACAGCGCGATCGCCGAGCCCGGCGCGACCAGCTCCGCCGCTGCCCGCGCGATGTCCTCCTTGGCCGTCAGCTCAAGGCCCGACTTGGCCTCGAACCCCGGCTCGTGGGTGCTCGCCTCGACCACCGGCACCGCGCCGCCGTGGACCTTCTCCAGGACGCCCTGGCGGGCCAGCGCGTCGAGGTCGCGGCGGACCGTCATGTCCGACACGCCGAGCTTGCGCGTCAGTTCGTTGACGCGAACGCCCCCGCGCCGCCGTACCTCGTCGAGGATCAGGGCGCGCCGCTGCTCCGCGAGGAGGTTCTGGTTGTCATTCACGACCGCTCCACGTCCTTCCGGGGTTCCTCCGGGCCTGTCGGTCCACTCGCCCCCACCATCTCCGACACGTCCCGCACACCCGCTGCAAACCTGCTGCGAACCCGCTCCGACAAGGACATTCCTCCTGCTACCGGCCCGGCGGACGTCCCATACTCGCATGGGCCGGTACTCGTCGCGCCACTGCCCGTCACGACGCGAACATGTCACTCTGGCAACACGGGCTCCTCGCACGTCACACGGATCGGGGAGATTCCGTGACGAGAGGTGTACGGAGCCCACTCGGCGGAGATCCTCCAGTCCCGCACGGCATCGTTCCCTGACCGGACGACAGCCGTCGGTGTGACACGGGGGAAGTACGAGCAACGGGGGAAGTGCGAACAGTGGAACAGGCACAGGAACGAGCCTCGAAGTCCGGGGCGAACGGCGCGGCGAGGCCGCCCGAGGAGACGGGGGCGACCAGCGGTATCGCCCTGGAACTGCTGGTCCACGGCGTGGGCGGCGCCACGCCCGAGAAGATGCTCAACGATCCACGGACCGTCCGTGTCACCGGCGACGACACGGCCGCCGTGTTCCGGCGCGTGGACGACGAGAAGGCGGAGGACCGTCCCGTCGATCCGGACGGTGCACCGGTGCGCGAGGCGTACGTCTGGTGCAACCTCACCTCCGGCAACGGCACGCGCGCCCTGTGGCTGTTGCTGCTGCCGTTCATGGTGGTCAACCTCGCCCACTGGATGCGCCCCACCGCCCGCAACCGGCCGGGCACGGTCCGGCTGTACGGCCTTCTGGTGCGCCTCGCCGGTCTGACCCTCACGGTCCTGCTGGTCGCCGCCGCCTGTGAGGTCGCCCTCGACCTGACGGCCTGGCAGTGCGCGGGCACGCGCGCGTGCGCCGAGGCGCACTCCTGGCTGGGCTTCCTCTCGCCGACCGAGTCGGACGGCGGCTGGTGGAGCGAGCCAGGCCGCCGCCTCGCCCTGGCCGCCGTGGTGCCCGCCGCGCTCACCGGCCTGCTGTGGTTCCTGTCCCGCCGCACCTGGAGCGCGTACGAGTCCCAGAAGCCGCTGACCCACGCCCCGGAACCCTCCGACGACAACATCCGCACGGCGCTGGGGCGGCCCGGGTTCTGGTACGGGCGGCGACTGGTCGCCCGGCTGCGCGCCGCGCACACCGCGGCCGGCCTGCTGACGGTCGCCGCAGCCCTCGGCTCCGCCGCCTCCCGCCACGACCGCGAACCCGGCGGTCCGGCGGCCCTGGAGGCGCTGTCCCGGCTCCTGGACGTGGCGCTGATCGCCGGGGCCGTCGCCGTGGTGTGGGTGGTGTGCCGCCGCGGGCGCACCGAGAGACGCCTCGACCAGGAACTCGACGCCCGGCTCGTCCGCCTCCTCCCGGGTGCCGCGCTCGCCCTGCTGCTCCTGACGGCCGTGTACGCCGGCTGGTCGCGCCCCGGGTGGCGGTCGACGGGGCGGCTGCCGGGCGACACGACCTTCGGCACCATCGCGCTCCTCCAGGGCCTCCTCGTCCTCGTCCTGGTCGTCGTCGCCCACCTGCTGTACCGCGCCCACCCCGACCCGCGTGCCGCCATGCGCGGCTTCGCCGGACCCGCCGTCGCGACGCTCGCCTGCGCGCTCGGCGGCGTGATGTCCGGCGGTGTGTCCCAGCGCGTCGCCGACTGGCTGGACGGCACCGGCGGCACCATCGAGGGCCCGCCCGTCCTGCTGACCTGGCAGGCGTCCGTGATCCCGGCCGCCCTCCTCGTCGTCCTGGGCCTGGTCGGCTGGCTGGCCCGGCGCACCCTGCAACTGCGCCGCGGCGAGCTGGAGGCCGTGGAACAGGACTACGCCGACGGTTCCGGGCAGCCCCTGGACGACGCCCGCACCCGCCGGATCGCGAGCACGCGCGCGATGGCCGCCCTCACGGACCGGGCACCTCGCATCCTCGGCATCACCTCCGCGGCGACGCTGCTCCTGGGCGCCGCAGCCCTGGCCGGAGCCCAGCTCACGGACGACACGCCCGGAGACGCCTCCCACGGCTCGTACGCCATCGTCCAGGGCGCCGCCGAGACCGCCCAGGCACTCGGGTCCTGGCTGATCGGCGTCGGCTTCCTGCTGTTCGTCACCTGGGGGCGGCGCGCCTACAAGGACGCCTCCGCGCGGCGCACCATCGGCATCCTCTGGGACGTCGGCACCTTCTGGCCGCGCGCCGCCCACCCCTTCGCCCCGCCCTGCTACGCCGAGCGGGCCGTGCCCGACCTGACCTGGCGCATGGCCACCTGGACCGAGGAGACCGGCGGCCGTCTGGTCATCTCCGGGCACTCCCAGGGCAGCGTCCTCGCGGCTGCCGCCGCCTGGCAGCTCAAGCCGTCCGTGCGCAAGCGTGTCGCCCTGCTGACGTACGGCTCACCGCTGGAGCGCCTGTACGGGCGCTGGTTCCCGGCCCACTTCGGCCCCGCCGCGCTCACCTCGCTGCACCACGACGTGGCCTGCTGGCGCAACCTGTACCGGCTCACCGACCCCATCGGCGGCCCCGTGCATCTGCCCGGCGACTGCGGCCCCGAGGTGGACCGCGCACCGCTCAAGGACCCGCTCTCCTACGGCCGTACCAAGAAGCATCCGCTGCCCGCGCCGATCCTCGGGCACTCCGACTACCAGGCCGATCCGGCCTTCGCCGAGGAGCGCGAGGAACTGCTGAAGCGGCTGCGGCCCCGCGAAGGGGTGCCCGCTCAGGGCAGCTCGGGCAGGTCCTCCGGGTAGAGCAGGGTCAGGTCGTCCGTGCTCGGCTCGGCGTGCTGGGCGACCCGGCCCGCGTGCCGCTCGACCATCGCCTCGAACGTCTGCCGGGCCGTACGGCCGTTGCCGAACGTCGCTCCCTTGGGGATCTCCGTGAAGTACTTCAGGAGAGCCTCGGGGGAGCCGGGGCCGAGCCGGTACTCGTGCTCCTCCGACTGCTGCTCCACGATCCGCAGCAGCTCCTCGGGGCCGTAGTCACCGAAGGTGATGGTCCGCGAGAAACGGGACGCCACACCGGGGTTGACCGACAGGAAGCGGTCCATCTCGGCCGTGTAGCCGGCGACGATCACGACGACGGCCTCCCGGTGGTCCTCCATCAGCTTCACCAGCGTGTCGATGGCCTCCTTGCCGAAGTCCCGGGCGGAGTCCTCCGGGGACAGCGCGTACGCCTCGTCGATGAACAGGACACCGCCGCGCGCCCGGTCGAAGGCCTCCTGGGTGCGGATCGCCGTCGAACCGATGTGCTCGCCGACCAGGTCGACCCGGGACACCTCGACGAGATGGCCCTTCTCCAGGACGCCGAGCGCCGCCAGGATCTCGCCGTACAGCCGCGCGACCGTCGTCTTGCCCGTACCGGGGGAGCCCGTGAAGACCAGATGGCGGCGGGCGGAGGCGGCCTTGAGACCCGCCAGCTGCCGGCGCCGGCCGACCTCGATCATGTCGGTGAGGGCCCGCACCTCGCGCTTGACGCTCTCCAGGCCCACCAGCGCGTCGAGTTCACCGAGCACGTCCTTCGAGGACCGCGCGGCCTTCTCCGGCTCCGGGGCGGTGGCCGCCGACTCCTGCTCGGTGGCGCGCTGGCCCGGGATCGAGCCCAGCAGCCCCGGCGACTGCGTGACCGTCTGGACGGCCGTCTCCGGCACCGGGGACGGCCGCAGGGCCGCGCTCTCGTCGCTGGTGCAGTCCTCGACGACCGGACCGCCACCGGGAGCCGTGCCCGGCCCGCCCTCCGCGAACTCGTAACCACCGCGCGCGCACCGCTCCGTACGGCACTTCGTCAGGGTCGTACGGCAGCCGTCTATGACATGGAAGCCATAGCCCTCACTGCCCGTCACCCGGCAGTTCAGGAAGCTGCCCCGGCCGCCCGCCGACACATAGAAGCCCGCCTCGGCGGGGGAGTCGACCGTGCAGCGCTCGACGGTCGGGTCGGCGCCCTTGGTGACGATCACACCCGTCTGCGTACCGACGACCGTGCAGCCGCTCAGCGTGCCGCCGCTGCCGTGGTCGCGGAACCAGGCACCCGTCGCCGCGTCCCGGATCCGGCAGTCGTCGAGCTGCGCCGTCGCGCCGTCACTCACCGACACGGCCGTGTTGCGGACCTGAGAGAGGTCGCTGTCGACGACGTCCGCGCGGGAGCCCCGATCGAGCACGAACAGGGCGTCCGGCACGTCGTGCACCCGGCAGGACTCGAGGACCGCCGTGGCGCCGTCGCTGATCCACACCGCCGGATAGTCGCCGGTGCTGTCGAAGATCTCGCACTGGTTGGCGTCCACGCGCGTGCCCGGGTCCCACACCGACAGCCCGTTGCGCCCGAACTGACGCACCGTCGTGCGCGTCAGCGTGAGGACCGAGCGGGACCGCAGATCGACCGCGTTCTCCGGGATGTCGTGGATACGGCAGTCGGCGAGCGTCAGTACGGCGTCGGTGTCGAGCGTCACGCCGTCCGCGGACGTCCGGTGCACATCGCAGTCGGTGAGGTGGGCGGTGGCCCGGCCGGTGACCTGGACGCCGCTGCCCTTGACCTCGTACACCTCACAACCGATGCCCTCCAGCGCCGAGTTCTCGCCCGAGACGGACAGCCCGACGCCCGAGGCGTGGTGCACCCGGCAGCGCTCCAGACGCGGATGCCCGCCGTCGCGCACGGTCACGCCCGCCTGCCCTGCCGCGACGACCTCGCACTCCTCGAACACCCCGCCCGCGCCGTCCAGTACGGCGATACCGGCGCCCGCCGGGTTGTCGACCGTGCAGCGCCGGACCGTCGGTCTCGCGCCGCCGCGCACCTCGATGCCGGCGGCGGACCGTGTCACGATCCGCAGGTCCAGCAGCTCCGGCGTGCCCTCCTCGACGAGCAGGGCGGGCGCGGTCGAGTCCTGGCCCTCCACATGCAGGTCCTGGACGACCGCGGAGGCGCGCACGGTGAGCGGCACACCGTCCACGGGCGCGATCCGTACGGAGCCGGGGGAGCCTTCGGGGCCGCGCAGCGTCACCGCCCGCTGGACGACGAGGTTCTCCCGATAGGTACCGGGAGCGACCGTGAGGACGTCACCGTCCGCCGCGGCCTCCAGGGCGGCGGCGAGCGACGCGTACTCACCCGTGCGGCGCCGCCACCTCGATGTGCCGGTGTGCGTCACCTGGACCGTGCCCTGTGCCATGGCGCTGCTGTGCCCCCACCTCGTGGAACGCGGGATGTCGCGGAAGGTGCCGAACGATGTCGGCCGGTCCACCGTAGCGTGCGCGGGCACGGTGGGTTGACCAGAGCCGGAACGAGGTCAACTGCCGGTCCCGGTCCGGCCCCAGTCGGGTCCGGCCCGGTCCCATGCCTGGTCCCAACGGGCGTACCGGCGACGGACCATGCGCCAGACGATCAGGCGCCGGCCGCCCTCGACGAACCCGGCCGACAGGACGGTCGCGCCGAAGCCGGCGAGAACCGCGTGGGTCGTCGCGGTGGCGGTGTCCAGTGGACGGGCGGTTATTCGCCCCTGTTCGTCCGTCCACAGCGTGAAGTGGTCGCCGGGATGCGGGGACTTGAGGTTCGCCAGGACCTTGCCGTGCTGCTCGGTGCCGTCAGGGCCCGTCCAGTCGGCCTCCACGCGGCTTCTCGCGTCCCGCGTGGAGGACGTCTCGGGGTCGGGCTCCAGCGCGGAGCGGGCGAGCTTCTTGACCACGGTGGCCGTCACGAGATGCCGGGCCTCGCGCTGGTCCCGTACGGCCTGTTGCAGCGCGTCCTGGGCGACACCGCCGATCAGGAGGCCGATCAGGGGCGCCGCCAGCAGGATCAGCAGCAGGGCCGTCAGTGCCACCCAGGCCTCGGCCAGGTCGGTCGCGCGGCGCAGTGGATTGTGCCGCCAGCGCCAGAGTCCGCCGATCGCCCGCAAAGCCGCACCCCCTTCCCGCTCCGTGATAACCCCGGTCGGAGCAGTTCACGCACAAAGCCGGTCGAAGAGAGAGCGAAATCACCTCTCACCGTCTCTTACCGGCCGTCTCGTGAACTTCTCACCAAAGCCAACGGTCAGGCCCCGTGCCGGTGTTCCCGCCTACGCGAGGATCCTGAACGGATCGCCGACCCGGATCGTCCCGGGGTTCTCGGGGACCAGGTTCTGGCCGAACACCAGCTGGTTGCCGAAGCGGCGATGGCGGCCGAGCGTGCGCAGCGGTTCCCGTCCGCGTTCGGCGGTCTCCTGGTCGGTGGTGGTCACCACGCACCGCCCGCACATCTTGGCCACCCGGAAGGCGACCTCACCGATGGCGATCCGGGACCAGCCGTCCTCGGCCCAGGCGGCGGTCCCCGCGACCACCACGTTGGGCCGGAAGCGGTTCATGGGGAGCGGGCCCTCCTGCGGGTGATCCCCCCGCGCGATCAGTGAGTTGAGGGCGTCCAGCGAGGCGAGCGTGGTGAGCAGCAGCGGATAGCCGTCGGCGAAGCTCACGGTCTCGCCGGGCCGCGCGAACTCGGGGTCGACCGCGCGGCGCGTGGCCGGGTCGTCCATGTGCAGGAGACGTACGTCCTCGCCCAGATACCCGCTGCACCAGACATGCGCCCCGTCACCGGCGGGCACGGCCTCCACCTTGGTGCCGAAGATGTCCACCGTCGTCGTGTCCGTCACCTCCGGGACGGACAGGGTCAGGGGCGCGCGACCGGGCGCGGACAGACGAATTCCGCCGCCGGGCAGAAGCTCGGCGGCGGCCTGTGCCAGACGCGGTTGCTGGCGCTGTGTGACGACCTTTCCCCCGGCGTCAATCAGCACCCAGCGTCGGTCTCCGGCCAGCCCCCAGGGCTCCACCTCGGCTTGCCGGGGCGACTCGCCCCGGAACGCCTTGACCGGATGGATGTGAATCGAGTGCAGCTCCGCGTTCCCCATACCGCCATCGTGCCAAGGCACGGACACTCCGGGGGCCAGATCAGTACCCGCGGTACTGCTGGTTGTTGTACGGCTCCTGGTACGGCGCGGGGGCCGGGCGGGGAGCCGCCGGGCGCATCGCCTCGTAGCCGGTGGCCGCCGCCGGACGCTGCTGCTGCATCGGCTGGCCCGCACCGGCGGGGTAACCGCGCGGCGGTGCCTGCTGCGGGATGTACGCGGCCGGCGCCTGCTGCAGCGGCGAGGGCTGCTGCGCCTGCGGGTAGCCGCCGTAGGAGGGGGCCTGCTGGGACGGGCCGGCCGGCAGCGCCGGGAGCGCGGACGGCAGGGCGGGCAGGTTGAAGCTGCTGCCCGTGTCGTACGCGGCGGGGACCCGGATCGGGGCGATCTGCGGGGCCCCCCGCTCGGCGACGAGCGAGTCGTAGATCGGGGTGTCCGGGAAGGCGGAGTAGTAGCCGCCGCCGTAGGTGGAGCGGGGGGAGGTCATGGCACATAAGTTAAGCCCACGATGAGCTGGTTGGGGAGACCGATAAGAGGGTTGTTTTCCGTGTCGGCAGTGACGCGGGACCCCCAATGCGAGCGAACTTGTCAAAAAGGGGCACCAGCTCATGCTGAGATCAGGTAAAGGCCAGGTTCCGGCCGGGTTACCGACGGGTCGCCCCGCGTTCCCCGGGCGTTCGTCAGGGGAGTCCAACAGGAGTTCACAGGCCCGGGAGAATAGGTTGGGCCGCGAGGCGATCAGAGATGGGGGCAGCCATGGCAGCCATGTCAATGTCCAAGGGGTCGAACGTTCCGGTGCCCACGGCGGCGCTCCGGGTCGAACTGGGCCGGCGCTCCGGGCCGGGCGTCCCCGACACGGACGCCTCCGCGCTGCTGCTCGTGGCCGGAAAGGTCCGTTCCGACGGCGACTTCGTCTTCTACAACCAGCCCGTGCACTCCTCCGACGCGGTCCGGCACGAGGGCAAGCGTGACAGCGGGGGCCGGGTGACGGACACCCTGCTCGTCGACCTCACGCGCGTGGAGCCCGCGGTCGAGACCGTGGTCCTCGCCGCCTCCGCCGACGGAGGAACGTTCGGGCAGGTCCCCGACCTGTACATCGAGGTCCGGGACGCGGCGCAGGGCACGGTGGTCGCCCGCTTCGACAACGCGGGCGCCAGTGTCGAAACGGCGTTCGTGCTCGGCGAGTTCTACCGCAGGCAGGGCGCCTGGAAGTTCCGCGCGGTCGGGCAGGGCTACAGCAGCGGCCTGGCGGGCCTGGCCACGGACTTCGGCATCACCGTGGACGAGCCCCAGCACACACCCGCCCCGCAGACCGCCGCCCCCACGCCTCCGCCTGTCGCACCTCCGGTGACCATGTCCCGGCCGGTCGCACCGCCCGTGACCGCGCCCCCGCCCGCGCCGCCCGCCCCTCCCGCGACGCCGGTACGCCTGACCAAGGTGACGCTCACCAAGGAGGCCCCGTCCGTCTCGCTCACCAAGCAGGGCGGCACCTCGGGCGCGCTGCGCGTCAACCTCAACTGGCAGGTGCACAAGCAGTTCTCTGGGTGGGGCAGCAAGCTCGGCCGGGCGATCGCCCAGCACTCCGATCTCGACCTCGACCTGTGCGCCCTGTTCGAACTCTCCGACGGCAGCAAGGGTGTCGTACAGTCCCTCGGCAACGCCTTCGGGGCGCTGCACCAGCCGCCGTACATCCACCTCGACGGCGACGACCGCACCGGGGCGATGTCCAGCGGGGAGAACCTCACCGTCAACCTGGACCACATCCAGGCCTTCCGGCGCATCCTCATCTTCGTGACCATCTACGCGGGCGCGCGTTCCTTCGCCGACCTGCACGCCACGGTCACGCTGACCCCGGCGAACGGCGCGGCCGTCGACTTCTCGCTCGACGAGTGCACGGTGCCCTCCACCGTGTGCGCGCTCGCCCTGATCACCAACACGGGTGGCGATCTGATGGTCCAGCGCGAGGCCCGCTATCTCGTGCCCGAGCGCGGAGTGAGCCCGCAGCGGACCGTCGACCACGCCTACGGCTGGGGCATGAACTGGACCCCGGGCCGCAAGTGACGCGGGCCGGTCAGCTCTCGTCCGTGGCGGCCTCCGGACGCGCGTACGTCCGGCCCTTCCAGGCGGCGCCGCGTCCCCGGTAGTGCTGCACCGCCGAGTCGACCGTCATGAGGAGGTACAGGAACGCCGTGAACGGCAGCAGGGGAGCGAGCCACAGCGGCTGCCCGTAGTAGCGCAGCATCGGGACGTACGTCCCCGCCATCACGAGCCACGCGAGCCCGCCGCACACCGCCGCGGCCGTCGTCCCGGTGACGAGCCCGGCCAGCAGGGCGAACGGCGGCACCAGATACACCAGGGCGAGGCCGAGCACCGTACCGAGCAGGAGCGACGGGCTGTGCCGCAACTGCGCGTACGCGCTGCGCGAGACCATCCGCCACAAGTCGTGCAGCCGCGGATAGGGCCGCACGCTGTCCACCCGCTCGGCGAGCCCCAGCCAGATGTGGCCCCCGCCGCCCTTCACGGCCCGCGCGAGCGCCACGTCGTCGATGACGGCCTGCCGGATGGCGTCCGGGATCCGGGCCCGCTCGGCCGCCTCCGTACGCAGCAGCACGCAGCCGCCCGCGGCAGCCGCCGTCCGCGACCCCTTCCGGCCGATCCGGCGGAAGGGATAGAGCTGCGCGAAGAAGTACACGAAAGCCGGTACGACGAACCGTTCCCAGACGCTCGCCACCCGCAGCCTGGCCATCAGTGAGACGGCGTCGTAGCCGCCGCCCCGCGCCGCAGCCACCAACTCCCGCAGACTGTCCGGCGCATGGGCGATGTCCGCGTCCGTCAGCAGCAGGAACTCGGGTCCACGCGCGCGTGCAAGGCCGATGCCGTGGCGTACGGCCCACAGCTTGCCCGTCCAGCCCGCGGGCGGCTCCCCGGGCGAGTCCACGGTCAGCGGCAGCCCACCGTGGCGCCGAGACAGTTCCCGGGCCAGCTCCCCGGTGCCGTCCGAACTGCCGTCGTCGACCAGGAAGACCTCGGCCCGCCCCGGATACTCCTGCGCGAGCAGTGACGGCAGGCTCGAGGGCAGCACGGCGGCCTCGTCACGGGCCGGCACGACGACACAGACGGACGGCCAGGTCTCCGGCTCCCGCTCGTACGACGGCAGCCTGACGTCCGTACGCCAGAAGAAGCCCTGGCACAGCAGCAGCCACAGCCAGGCGGCGAGTGATCCGACGGCGATCCACACAACGGCGCTCACCCGCCGCAGTCTGCCCCACCCCAAAGGGCCGCAGGGGCACGCCGTTTATAGTGACCGGGTGAAGATCGCGCTCATGGACTCCGGAATCGGACTTCTGCCGGCAGCCGCAGCGGTACGGCGGCTGCGGCCCGACGCGGATCTCGTGCTCTCCCTGGACCCCGCGGGCATGCCCTGGGGCCCGCGCACCCCGGAGGATCTCACCGAGCGCGCCCTGGCCGTCGCCGAGGCCGCCGCCGCGCAGCGGCCCGACGCCCTGATCGTCGGCTGCAACACCGCGACCGTGCACGCCCTGACCGCCCTGCGCGCCCGCCTCGAACCGGAGCTGCCGGTAATCGGCACGGTCCCGGCGATCAAGCCCGCCGCCGCGGGAGGCGGGCCCTTCGCGATCTGGGCGACCCCCGCCACCACCGGCAGCCCCTACCAGCGCGGCCTCATCAAGAACTTCGCCGAAGGTGTTGCGGTCACCGAGGTCCCCTGCTGGGGACTGGCCGAAGCAGTCGAACACGCGGACGAGACGGCGATCGACGCCGCCATCGACGCCGCGGCAGCCCTCACCCCCGACGAGGTAACGACCGTCGTCCTGGGCTGCACCCATTACGAACTCGTCGCCGAACGCATCCGCGCGGCGGTCCAGCAGCCCGGCAGCCCGCCGCTCGTCCTGCACGGCTCGGCCGGCGCGGTGGCCGCCCAGACGCTCCGCAGGCTCGGCGCCCACCCCGCCCCTGAGGCGCCGGCCGAGGGCACCCTCACCGCGCTGTTGAACGGCGTCGCGGGCCCGCTGCCCGCCCCCGCGCTGGCCTACGAGGAGGGCAGGCTGCTCCAGGCGGCCACCCCCGTCCGCTGACCGGAGCAGTCACCCTCCGCAAGCCGGTGCCCGCGGAGCGGAACCTGAGTAGTCTCATAAGCATGAGGGACCACCCCCACGACGAACACGTCGAAACCGAGCCGACCGACGTCTGGACCGGCCGGGCGACCAACCGTGCCCAGTGGATCCTGGCCCTCGGCGGCTGTGCCTTCATGGCTCTCGGTATCGAGCTGGCCGTCGACTCGGCATGGACGTCCGGCGTCGCGCCGCTCGCCATGTCCGTCGTGGGCTGCATCGCGGCCGGACTGCTCGTCCTCTTCGGCACCCTCGCGTTCGTGCACGTCGCCGTGAAGGTCGACAAGGACTCCCTCGAAGTGCGCTGCGGCCACATCGGCCTGCCGCGCCGCCGCATTCCGCTGTCCCAGATCGTCGGCGCCGACTTCGTGGCCAGGGTCACCCCGCGCCAGTGGGGCGGCTGGGGCTACCGCTGGCGGCCCCACCAGGGCACCGCGGTCGTCGTACGCCGGGGCGAGGGCCTGGTGCTGCGCCTCGGGGACGGGCATACGTTCACGATCACGGTGGACAACGCGGAGGCCGCCGTACGCGTCATCCGGGACCGGCTGAGGTCCGGCGCGGCCGGGGCCACGCACTGACGTTCCCGACGCCCTCGTGGCGGTCTAACGGCGTTCCCGCGCGCGTGTCGTTGTCGTGTCCGGTGTCTCGTAGACCAGGGGGCGGGCCGTCGCCAGGCCCGCCAGGAGGCCCGCGCCCGCCGTCACCGTGGTGAAGCTCAGTACGTTGCCGACCGTCGCCAGGACAGCCAGACCCGTCAGGGCCGCGCCCGCCGTCAGTGCGACGGGCGTGGGGCGCGGGGTGCGCCACAGGGCGTACAGCACCCAGCAGAAGACCGCCGCCAGCAGGACCACGCCGACCACACCCTGCTCGGCCGCCTGCTGGAGCGGCGCGGAGTGCGGTCTGGACTCGGCCGGCAGCGCCTGCGAGGCCGTGCGGCTGAGTTCCGCGAACCTGCCGGGGCCCACACCCAGCGCCGGGTCCCGGTGGGCCAGCAGCAGGGCGTCGCGCCACAGACCGACCCGGTGACCGCTCAGCTGCCCCTCCAGCGAGTCGGCGAGCCCGTCCGGCAGTACGTCCTCGGCGACCGCCCAGGCCGTCCCGGTCACCACGGCCGTCGCCAGCGCCAGCCCCGCCAGGCCCACACCCCGGCGCCGCATGTGGTCGGCGGCGAGCGAGCACAGCAGGACGGCCGTACAGAGGGCGAAACCGGCGATCGGGCCGAGGACCAGCGACGCCACCGTGATCCCGGCGGCCAGGGCGCGCAGCGCCAGTCGCAGCAGCGGAGGCCGGGCCGCCCAGGCCGCACAGCAGGCGGCGCCGGTGGCCAGCACCAGCAGCGCGGCAACGGCCCCGAGATGCCCGGGCGGGGTGGCGATCTGCGGCCCCGGCAGGGTGTGCGGGGCGGCCACCGCCAGACCGAGCCCGGCCAGCGCCGCCGTACAGGGGGCGGCGACCGGCAGCAGCGCCCCGCAGATCCGGCCCGACGCGTAGCCGGCGGCCACCGCGAGCACCGCCAGGAGCACGCCCTCGGGGCGGCCGTCGTGCGTGGCCGCCGTGATCAGCGACCAGGTGGCACACGCGCCCAGCACGACGACGCCCGCCGCGTCGGAAACGTTTCGTCTCTCGCCGTCCGCCGCCTCGTCGGCCGCAGACGTCCTCCCCGTGGAACCCAACCCGCCGCCCCCCGACCTGTGACGGGCCCCGACCGCGCGGGCCGTCGCCGGCGCGCACGTCAGAGGCTCCGGCACACCGTAACGGCTGGTGCGCCATTTGTGGACGAGTTACGCAGGAACGATGCTGCGGACGGGCCGGGGCGGGCCCCCTCCCACGGGCCGGACCGTGCTGTCGGCGTCTTAGGCAGGCGCCGTACACTCCCGGAGTGACCGCCACCGCTCCTTCCACCACCGAGCCGGACCAGCTCGAACCGCAGCTCGCGCCCGCTTCGCGCCGCGCGCGGCTGCTGCGCCTCTGGCCGGCCGCCACCGCCGCGCTCGCCGGAGTGCTGCTGTACGTCAGCTTCCCGCCGCGCACCCTGTGGTGGCTCGCCCTGCCCGCCTTCGGCGTCTTCGGCTGGGTGCTGCGCGGCCGGTCCTGGAAGGTCGGACTCGGTCTCGGCTACCTCTTCGGTCTCGGCTTCCTGCTGCCGCTGCTGGTGTGGACCGGCGTCGAGGTCGGCCCGGGGCCCTGGCTGGCACTGGTCGTCATCGAGGCGGTCTTCGTCGCGCTGGTCGGCGCGGGCATCGCGGCCGTGTCGAAGCTGCCCGGCTGGCCGCTCTGGGCGGCGGCCGTGTGGATCGCGGGCGAGGCGGCACGCGCGCGCGTGCCCTTCCGCGGCTTCCCCTGGGGCAAGATCGCCTTCGGCCAGGCGGACGGCGTCTTCCTGCCGCTCGCCGCGCTGGGCGGCACCCCGGTGCTCGGCTTCGCCGTCGTCCTGTGCGGATTCGGGCTGTACGAGACCGTGCGCCAGGTGATCGAGTGGCGCCGCACCGGTGCCGTACCGCATGTCGCGGCAGTCGTCGCCGCGCTGAGCCTGGTCGTCCCCGTGCTGGGCGCCCTGGCCGCGCGGGCGCTGGTCAGCGACAAGGCCGAGGTCGGCACCGCGACCGTCGCCGTCATCCAGGGCAACGTCCCGCGCGCGGGCCTCGACTTCAACTCCCAGCGGCGTGCCGTCCTCGACTACCACGCGCGCGAGACCGAGCGGCTGGCCGCCGAGGTGAAGGCGGGCAAGGTTGCCCAGCCCGACTTCGTCCTGTGGCCGGAGAACTCCTCCGACATCGACCCCTTCGCCAACCCCGACGCCGCCGCTGTCATCGAGAACGCGGCCAAGGCGATCGGCGCGCCCATCTCGGTCGGCGGCGTCGTCGAACGCGGCGGCAAGCTCTACAACGAGCAGATCCTGTGGGACCCGGAGAAGGGCGCGACGGACACGTACGACAAGCGGCAGGTCCAGCCCTTCGGCGAGTACCTCCCGCTGCGCTCGCTGCTCGAACACATCAACAAGAACTGGACCACCATGGTCCACCAGGACTTCAGCCGGGGCAGCAAGCCCGGTGTGTTCACCATGGACGGCGCCAAGGTCGGCCTCGCCACCTGCTACGAGGCCGCCTTCGACTGGGCGGTGCGCGACACCGTCACCCACGGCGCCCAGATGATCTCCGTTCCGAGCAACAACGCCACCTTCGACCGCAGCGAGATGACCTACCAGCAGCTCGCCATGTCCCGGATCCGCGCCGTCGAGCACAGCCGGACCGTCACCGTCCCGGTGACCAGCGGCGTGAGCGCGATCATCATGCCGGACGGGAAGATCACGCAGAAGACCGGCATGTTCGTGGCCGACTCGCTCGTCCAGAAGGTGCCGCTGCGCTCCTCCGAGACCCCCGCCACCAAGCTCGGCATCCTGCCCGAGATGCTCCTCGTCCTGGTCGCCGCCGGCGGTCTCGGCTGGGCGATCGGCGCCGGTGTGCGCGGGCGGCGCGCCGGTGGCGTGTAGCCGTACGCCGGTGGCACGCCCCCTTGATCAACAAGGGTGACCGGGCGGCCCGGTTAGGGTCGTGGCATGGCTACTCCTGACTTCATCAGCGCTCTCCGTGCCTCCGCCGGCCGCCAGTTGCTCTGGCTTCCCGGTGTCACCGCCCTCGTCTTCGACGACGAGGACAGAGTGCTCCTGGGCCGGCGCACCGACACCCGCAAGTGGTCGGTGGTCGGCGGCATCCCGGACCCGGGCGAGCAGCCGGCGGCGTGCGCGGTGCGGGAGGTCTACGAGGAGACGGCGGTCCGGTGCGTGCCCGAACGGGTCGTGCTCGTCCAGGCTTTGGACCCGGTGACGTACGAGAACGGGGATGTCTGCCAGTACATGGACATCACCTTCCGCTGCCGGGCCGTGGGCGGGGAGGCGCGGGTCAACGACGACGAGTCGCTGGAGGTCGGCTGGTTCGCGGTGGACGCGCTGCCGGAACTGAACGAGTTCGCGCTGTTCCGGATCAAGCAGGCGATGGCCGACGCCCAGGCGCCCACCTGGTTCGACACGACCGGTTTCGCCAGCTTCGAGTGACCCCGGATTGTCCCGCCGGACACTCCGGCGGGACCTCCGTGGGCCCGGTCAGCCCCGCGCGAGCGACCGTGTCACGACGACGCTGAGGACCCGTACGCCGTGGGTGGAGCCCGGTTGGATGCCGGTGAGTTCGTGGGCGCGCTGGAGGCGGTAGTCGAGCGTGCGGGGGTGGACGTTGAGGGCCGCCGCGGTGCGGGTCCGGTCCATGTCGTACCGGTAGTAGCTGTCCAGCGTGGCGATGAGGTCGGGCCCGCGGGTGAGGTGGCCGGCGAGGTCGCCGAGCCAGTTGTCGACCTCCGGCAGCCGGCTGACGCCCAGCTCGACGAAGACGTCGTTCATGGTGTGCGGGCGCTGCTGCCCGGACTGCATGGGCGCGACCCGGCTGATCCGCCGGGCCCGGTCGAAGGCGGCGGCCAGGGCACCGGCCGCACCGACGCTCGTGCCGATGGCGCAACTGCCGCCCACCGCCTCGGTGATGTCGTGTACGACGGACAGCGCGCGGTCCTGCCGGGTCGGTACCGTCGGCGCGTCGGCCGGATCGTCGGCGGACTCGGGTGTCAGGGCCACCAGTTCCTCGGGGTCGTGCCACATGATCGGCACCTGACGGCGGCGCAGCAGGGACTCGGTGATCTCCTCGCGGCGGGCGCTCGTGGGACGCGGCCGGCCGGGTACGCGGACGACGGTCACCCGGTAATGCGGGTGGACGCGCATGCCGACGCCGGACGCCAGGCCCGGCGCGGCCGGGTCGTCGGAGAGCAGGGCCTCGGCCAGCAGCCGGACCCTGCCGACGAGGGACATGCGGCGCCGCTGCCCCGCGACGAACCCCGAGAGGTAGGCCTCGCCGCCGCGTGTGCCCTGCGGGCCGAACCAGCGCATCAGGCGCATGAGGTCGTCGCCGTCGTCGGGGCCGGTCGAGTCGTTGATCTCGCGCAGCATCAACCGGGTGTGTGCGACGACCAGTTGCTGGTGGCCCGGTAGGGACAGCCCCTTCCCGGCCCGCTGTTCGCCCACCGAGGCCATCAGCCGGAGATCGTCCGCGCCGAGGGGCTCTTCCTCCGCCGCCAGTTCGACGGTCCGGCGCCGTAACCACACCGAGTACTCAAGGGCTTCCCGGCGCGAGCGGGCGTCCCGTTCCAGTACCTGGTACTCGGGGACCTCGCGCCGGTAGACGTCGGTCGCGTTCCGGGAGTTGCTGTCGAGCTGTCTGAGCAGTTTCGTGAAGAGATTCCCCATGTCACCCTCCTCATGGCACCGTCGGCGGGGCGTCCGCCCAGGAGTTGTTCGTTCGAACTCCTGTTTTGGATGTCATGTACTGGGTGACATGGGCGACATCGGGTGTCAGTCGCGGCCCGTGCCCCGGTAGAGGTCCAGCTCGCCGTCGAGTTCCACGGCCAGGACGGTCGCGTACTCGTCGAGGTCGGCCGCCCCGGGCGCGTCGATCCACGTCACGCCGGGCACCTGGTCCAGGCCGCCGGTGACATGGTGGCCCAGCTCGGTGCCCGTACCGACGACCGAGACCCGCCGTACGGCGTTGCGCAGGCCCCGGATCGACACGGCCTCGCGCGGTGCGTCGAAGCAGATCAGGTACAGGGTACGCCGGTCGGCGGAGAGGGTGCTCGGCCCGTAGTGGTGCCCGGCGGGCAGGCCCGCGACCGTGCCGTACACGGCGTCGGCGTGCTTGGTGACCCAGGCGCCGAGCCCCTCCAGGCGCTCCACCTGCTCCTCGGGGATCGTGCCGTCCTCCATCGGGCCGGCGCCGAGCAGCAGATTGCCGCCCATGCCGATCGTCTCCGTGAAGTAGCGCACGAGCTGGCGGACCGACTTGAAGTCGCGGTCCTTGGCCCGGTAGCTCCACGAGTCGTTGATCGTCAGGCACAGCTCCCATGGACCGTCCGGGGCGATCAGCGGAACGCCCTGCTCGGGGGTGGCGTAGTCGCCGTAGCTGAGCATGCGGGCGTTGAGGATGGTGTCCGGGTTGCCCGCGAGGATCAGTTCGGACAGCTCCCGCATCCGCCACTGCTCCTCGGTGCGCTCCCACTCACCGTCGAACCAGAGGATGTCGGGGCGGAACCGCTCGACCAGTTCGCCCACCTGGCCGTCGCGGTACGCGAGATAGCGCGCCCAGGCCTCCGGGTCCTCCTCGCCGGGGCGGGCGTGGGAGTAGTCGTTGGCCTCGACGATGTGCGGGCCGGGGTGGCGCTCGCTCGCGTAGTCGGGGTGGTTCCAGTCGGAGTGCGAGTAGTAGAGGCCGACCTTCAGGTTCCGCTCGCGCAGTGCGTCGACGAAGCCGGTGACCAGGTCGCGGCCCGCCGGGGTGTCCCGGACGACGTCCAGGTTGCGGTGGTCGGTGTCCCACAGGGCGACGCCGTCGTGGTGCTTGGTGGTGAGCACGGCGTACTGGGCGCCGACACGGGCGAACAGCTCCGCCCAGGCCTTCGGGTCGTAACGCGAAGCCGTGAAACGGTCGAGCTGTTTCATGTACTCCTCGTGCGAGACCTCGTCCGTGTAGAAGGACCAGGACTCGGCCCAGCCGTCCACGGCGTAGATGCCGTAGTGGATGAAGATGCCCAGCTTGGCATCGGGGAACCAGGGTTGCATCGGCATACGCCCACGCTAGGCACGGGCCCCCGGCGCGCGCGTGGGCTCGGGTCACCACTACTGGTCCGTTTTCACCATCGGTGCCGGTCGCTGTGCGATCCCTTTACGTGACTGTCATGTACCTGTAGCTTCCGCGCTGCAAGTGTTTTCAGGAACTTTCCGGTTCCCCTTGCAGTCCAGAACCGAGCATTCCGGGCCGTATTGGAGTCACGCATGAGGCAACCCCTGGTGGCGCTGGTGGCGGCTGCCGTGCTGGTGGGAGCGGTCCCGCCGGACACAGGCTCCGCGCCCATGGCGGAGACGGCCGCCGCCGCGTCCAACACGGCGACCGTCTTCTACTACACGAAGACCAAGAGCTGGCCCACCACCTATCTCCACTACGCCCCCGACGGCGGCTCCTGGACCACCGTCCCCGGCACCCAGATGGAGTCGGCCTGCACGGACTGGGTCAAGAAGACCGTCGACCTGGGCTCGGCCGCCGGACTCCAGGCGACCTTCAACAACGGCAGCGGCACCTGGGACAACAACGGCGGCAGCAACTACGCGCTCGGCACCGGCACCATCACCGTCAAGGACGGTGTGATCGCCCACAGCGATCCGTGCGCCGACACCGGTACGGGCACCGGAAACCAGGCCACCGTCTACTACTCGACCGCCACCTCCGGCTGGACCACCGCCAACATCCACTACGCGCCCACCGGCGGCTCCTGGACGACCGTCCCCGGCGTCGGCATGGAGACCGCCTGCACGGGCTGGTGGAAAAAGACCCTCGACATCGGCACCGCGACCTCGCTCAAGGCGGCCTTCAACAACGGCAACGGTGTCTGGGACAACAACAACAGCGCCGACTACACGATCGCGACCGGCACCACGACCGTGAAGGACCGCACGGTCACCGCGAACGCCACCGACCCCTGCGCCGCCGAACCACCGGACACCGAGGCACCGACAGCGCCCGCCGACGTCACCGCGAGCGCCACCAACACCTCGGTCGTGGTGAGTTGGGACGCGGCGACCGACAACAAGGGCGTGACCAAGTACCAGTTGACGCGCACCGGCGGCATCCAGGGCACCGTCGTCACGGACATCGGCTCAACGGTGTTCTCCGACACGGGACTCGAGGAGCGCACGACCTACACCTACACGGTCAAGGCCGTCGACGCGGCCGGCAACACCTCGCCCGCCTCCGCCGCCGCGACCGCCACGACCGGCGACCAGGCCCCCGCACCGGCCTCCGGCACCCCGCTCGGCACCGACCCCCGCAAGGACCCCATCTACTTCGTCCTCACCGCCCGCTTCTACGACGGCGACACGAGCAACGACCGCGGCGGCAGCCAGCACACCAAGTCCGGCAACGCGGCGAACAACGACCCCATGTTCCGCGGCGACTTCAAGGGACTGGTCGAAAAACTCGACTACGTCAAGGCGCTCGGCTTCTCCGCGCTCTGGATCACCCCGGTCGTCCTGAACCGCTCGGACTACGACTACCACGGCTATCACGGCTACGACTTCTACAAGGTCGACCCACGCCTGGAGTCGGTCGGCGCCTCCTACCAGGACCTGATCAACGCGGCCCACGCCAAGGGCATGAAGATCTACCAGGACGTCGTCTACAACCACAGCTCCCGCTGGGGCGCCAAGGGCCTGTTCACGCCCACGGTGTACGGCGTCCGGGACACCCAGTGGAGCTGGTACTACGACGAGAAGGCCGAGGGCTTCGAGTACGACGGGCTGACCGTCGAGCCCAAGTCCGGGAAGTCCTACTACAACGGCGACCTGTGGTCGACGGCCGAACCGACAGGCAACACCTGCCTCAACTGGGGTACACCGACCGGCGGCAAGAGCGCCGAGGGCTACACGCTCTACAACTGCCAGTGGCCGAGCCCCACTTCGGGCATGTTCCCCAAGGCGTACTACCACCAGTGCTGGATCGGCAACTGGGAGGGCGAGGACGCCCGTTCCTGCTGGCTGCACGAGGACCTGGCCGACTTCAACACCGAGAACACCACGGTCCAGAACTACTTGATCGGCGCGTACGACAAGTACATCGACATGGGCGTCGACGGCTTCCGCGTCGACACGGCCGTCCACATCCCGCGCGTGACGTGGAACCGCCGTTTTCTGCCAGCGATATACGAGCGCGTGACCCAGAAGTTCGGCGCCACGGCCGCGCAGAACTTCTTCGTCTTCGGCGAGGTCGCGGCCTTCGTCAACGACAAGTGGAACCGTGGCTCGGTCAACCACTCGGCGCAGTTCTACACCTGGAAGGAACGCAAGGAGTACAGCGCCGACGACGAGACGGCGGCCATCGAGCAGTTCAATTACGAGAACAACCTCGGCACCGGCAACCAGCCGACGTCCACCAACGCCTTCCTGAGCGGCAACAGCTACCACACGCCCGACCGCAGCCAGTTCTCCGGCATGAACATCATCGACATGCGCATGCACATGAACTTCGGTGACGCGCCCAACGCCTACGGCAACGGCAAGGACTCCGACGACTCCGTCAACGACGCCACGTACAACGTCGTCTACGTCGACAGCCATGACTACGGCCCCAACAAGTCGAGTAACCGCTACAGCGGCGGCACCGACGCCTGGGCCGAGAACATGGCGCTGATGTGGACCTTCCGGGGCATCCCGACCCTGTACTACGGCTCCGAGATCGAGTTCCAGAAGGGCAAGCAGATCGACTGCGGTCCGACCTGCCCGCTGGCGAACACGGGACGGGCGTACTACGGCGACCACCTCGCCGGATCCGTCACCGCGAGCGACTTCGGCACGGTCGGCTCGGCGAGCGGTGAGGTCGCCAACACCCTCGCCCAGCCCCTGGTCAAGCACCTCCAGCGGCTCAACCAGATCCGCCGGGCGGTCCCGGCCCTCCAGATGGGCCAGTACTCCACCGAGGGCATCAGCGGCCAGATGGCCTTCAAGCGCCGGTACACCAGTGGCTCGACGGACAGCTTCGCGCTGGTCACGGTCACCGGCGACGCCACCTACACCGGCATCCCGAACGGCACGTACACCGACGCCGTCACCGGTGACGTACGGACCGTCTCGAACGGCACGCTGACCGTGGCGGCGCCGGGCAAGGGCAACCTGCGGGTGTACGTCCTGAACGGGCCCGGGAAGATCGGGACCGCCGGGCCGTACCTGAAGTAGCGCGATGCCGGTCCCGGGCCCCGACCGGCCCGGGACCGGCCGCGTCCTCAGATCCGGTCGGCCGCGATCAGCAGATAGTGGAAACTGCCCTCCTTGTACGCGGTCAGGAACGCCTCCTCGATCCCGGTCGTCACCGACGACTCGGCCCGCAGCTCCCAGTACGGCATGGTCGCCTCGGTCAGGTCGACGACGTTGATGGGTACGAGGTTGTTGGCGGCCATCGCCTTGAAGTACTCGCTGCGCGGGTGGATGTTGCACGTGTAGTGCTCGTCGATCCTGCTGACCGCCTTGGATCGCATGCCCTTGACGTCGTTCGAGCACCCGGTGATGCACACGTACCGGCCGCCGGGTTCGAGCAGTCGCGCGAACTCCCCGTACAGCTCGAAGAGATCGACGTACATCGTCGTCTCGTTGGTCCAGATGGCACGGCGTGAACCCGTGGCGAAGCCGGAGTCCAGCATGTTGCGGAAGTGGAAGCGCACCTTGTCGTCGACACCGCGCCGCTTCGCCTGGTCGTTGGCGAAGGCCACCTGCTGCTCGGAGATGCTGACGCCGTCCACGGAGCAGCCGAAGCGGGCGTTGGCCATGATGCTGCTGCCACCGCGTCCGGAACCGGCGTCCAGGAGACGGTCCTGCGGGCGGACCTCGCCGAGGTGGTCGAGGAGAACGTCCGCCTGGGCGGTCTCCAGGCGGTGCATCTCCTCGATCATCCGCTGCTCGCGGGTCTCCGCCGGGCCCTGGAGGACGGACGGGTCGTAGTCGCCGATGCCGTAGTGGTGGTGGTACAGGTCGTCGACCTCGCCGAGGCGGAGGTTGACCGCGTTGCGCTCCGCGTTCCAGTAGTCGGCGACGGACTTCTGGTACTCGGTGCGCAGGACCTGGTCCATCGCGGTCGTTTCCATGTCGGTGACAGGCATGGTGAAGCGATCTCCTTGCGGGACAAAGGGGTTGGGGGAAGGGCGGGGGGTTCTGTGCGTCAGGCGGGTGTCGTGTAACGGGCGCTGACCGCGTGCCATTCACGGTTGCCGCCCAGCCAGGCCCAGGTGCCGGCCAGGAACCGGCGCAGCTCGGGGGAGGCGGTGAGGGCTAGTGCGGCTGCCTCGGCCTCGAAGGTGTGCATCAACTCGTTGTGGATCTCGACCGTGCGGTCGACCGCCTCCGCCAGGGAGCACCCGTCCTCGGACTCGATCAGCCGGGGCAGACTGAAGTCCGTCGGGTCCTCCTTGCCCATGGAGTACAGGTCGTTGACGATCACGCTCGCGGAGCCCGCCAGGGTGAAGGCACGGCGTACCGCCGGGTCGGCGAACTCGCCGTACGGCAGCTCGTACCCGGCGACCGCGTCGACCAGCACCATGCACGGGATGAAGCTGTTCTCGTGGCGGTGCATCAGGAACTCCCAGACGGGCGGCCGGTGCCCTGCCGTGTGCCAGAAGCCTTCCTGGTTGTACGCGACGAACATGATCGCCAGCTCATGGCGCAGCCGCCGCACCTGGCCCGTCGTGGCGTACCGGGCGAGATCGGCGAGGCCGGAGCGCAGCGCCCGCATGACGGGGTCCGCCCGGACGACCTTCTCCAGCTGCGGTGCGTACGCACGGGGGAGATTCGCCTGGTCGATCACCGAGTGGGCGATCGCGAGGCGCTGCCCGAGCACCTCGTGCCGGGCCTCCTCCACCTCGCAGTCCACGTAGTGGTCGTCGACGGACCACTCCGCGAGCGCGCACTTCGCCGCCGCCAGCAGTCGGCCGAGGTCGTCCGACTCGGGGTGCGCCAGCATGATCAGCCGTCCGAAGTCGGCCTTGCGGATCATGTCGAGCCGGCCGGGGTAGATCCCGATTTCCTCGGCCCACTCGACCAGTCCCTCGGTGACGGCGTCGCCGAGAGCGCGGTCGTCGCGGACGGCGGGCGGGCAGTGCAGGCCCGGGGCGGGGTCCGGTTTCTCGGCGGCGCCATGTGGCGGCTGGGCCTGGGCTGCCGGTGCCTCGCCGCGTCGCGCCTCCGGCAGCGTGAGCCGGGTGGTCGACGTGCCGAGACCTCGCGGTCCGGTGGGCAGGGTGGTGGCGAGGCCCGCCTTGACGGCTTTCCGTACGCCCGTTCCGGACGGTCGGCGCACCGGAGCGAAGTACGGGATCCGTGCCGCCGACGTGCCCAATCCCGTGGGCGCGGTGGGCAGTTGGGGCCCGCGGGACGCCTTCGACGGGACCGGCAAGCGGGCCGAAGCCGAAGGCCGCGCCGCCAGCAGCGCCCGTACCAGCCCGGCCGTGTCATGGCTCGCCGAGGGAGCGAGGACCCGGGAGATCAGGGACACCGGCGTCAGCTTCCGTTGGTCCGGGAGACCTCGACGTTCTCCAGGACGCCGAGCGCGTCCGGCACCAGCACGGCCGCCGAGTAGTAGGTGCTGACCAGGTAGGAGATGATCGCCTGCTCACTGATGCCCATGAACCGCACGTTCAGGCCCGGCTCCACCTCGTCCGGGATGCCCGTCTGGTAGAGGCCGATCACACCCTGGTCGTCCTCGCCCGTACGCATCGCGATGATCGACGAGGTGCCCTGCTCGCTGACCGGGATCTTGCCGCAGGGCAGCAGCGGCACCCCACGCCAGGCCGGCAGATGGTGGCCGTTCAGCTCGATGCCGCCGAAGTAGATGCCTCGCTTGTTGCACTGCCGGCCGAACGCGGCGATCGCCTTGGGATGGGCGAACATGCAGCGGGTGCCGCGCCGCATGGTGAGCAGCTCGTCCAGGTCGTCCGGGGTCGGCGGACCCGAGTACGTGGAGATCCGCTGGTCGAAGTCGGCGTTGTGCAGCATGCCGAAGTCCTTGTTGTTGACCAGTTCGTACTCCTGGCGCTCGCGCAGCGCCTCGATGGTCAGGCGCAGCTGCTGCTGGGTCTGGTTCATCGGCTCGTTGTAGAGGTCGGCGACCCGGCTGTGCACCCGCAGCACGGTCTGCGCCACGCTCAACTCGTACTCGCGCGGCTGGAGTTCGTAGTCGGCGAAGGTGCCCGGCAGGGTCTCCTCGCCGAGGTGTCCCGAGCTGAGGGCGATCTCGGCCTCGCCGGACTTGTTCATCCGCTGATGGCCGTTCGAGCTGATGTGCTGCACATGCGAGCGCAGCCCCTCGTGGCGGTCCGCGACCGCCTTGTACGCCGACAGCGGCAGCGCGAGCATGGTCGTGGCCGTCGCCGCGCGGGCCGTGAACTCCCACTTCCCGCCGGCCCCGGCCAGCACCTGGCCGCCGAAGGTGTCCCCGTCGGCCAGCAGCCCGAGGACCGTCTCGTCGCCGTACGGACCCTCGCCGAGCTTCTCCACCTTGCCGTGCGCGATCAAGTAGACGTGGTCCGCCTTGCGGCCCGCCTGCACGATGACCTGGCCCGGCTCGAACTCCTTCTGCACGAACTTCTCGGCCAGCGCGCCCAGCGCGTCACAGTCCGCGAAGCCGCGCAGCAGGGGCAGCTCGCCCAGCTCGGCCGGTACGACCTGGACCTTCGCGCCGGTCTTCACGAAGGAAACCCGGCCGTCGCCGACGTTGTACGAGAGCCGGCGGTTGACGCGGTAGGTGGCGCCCGGCACGTTCACCCAGGGCAGCATGCGGCTCAGCCAGCGTGAGCTGATGCCCTGCATCTGGGGTTCGGACTTGGTGGTCGTCGCCAGATTGCGCGCCGCGGCCGTGCCGAGGCTCTGTTGCTCGGGCTGGTGCGCCGTCGCGGGGCCGCCGGTCGGCGCCGTCACTGTCTCAAGGGGCATGGGTGTGTCCTCGTTCCCGATTGGAGGTGTCACGCTGCGTGTCCAGATCTATCGGAATCCGGTGACAGTGGGTGATGGGTGTGGATGGCGTGCGAGAGCGTGGCGCCGACCGGAGTGACCCCGTTCGCGCCCCCTGTGCGCGGGCCGCTCAACCGACCGGCCGATCAACCTACTTGGCGTTGTCCGACAGGTGGGTGCACCGCGACCGAGCGTGTGTTCACCCACCCGTCTGTCCGGGACAGGTATGCGCGGGACCGGCTCGGGTAGGCGACCCGTACTGTGCCCGGGACCGGCGAGTCCCGGGCGGCCCGTACGACCGTCGCTATCAGGGGACCCGACATGGAGACACCCACGCGCCACCACACCGCCACACCGGCCCGACGTGCGCTGGACGCGCTGGCCGGCAACAGCGAGGACCCGGCCGCGCTGGACGTCCTCGCGAGGAGCGACGTACTGGTGCCCGTACCGGACGACGTCAGCGACGCGGACGCCGGTGATCCCTCGATGGTGGCGCTGCCCGTCCTGGAGGAGCCGAACGGGCGGGAGGCCGTGCCCGTGTTCACCTCGGAGTCCGAGCTGGCCGGGCTGCTGCCGGCCGTCTCCCGCTACCGTCTCGTCCCGCTCGGCGCGCTCGCCGACCAGTGGCCCACCGGCGACCTCGCGCTCACCATCGACGCGGCCTCCCCGCACGGCCTGACGATCACCTCCGAAGGCGTACGGACCCTGCTGGCCCGGCCGTACGAGTACTGAACCCCCGCCCTGCTAGAGGGACTTGCCCGGGTTGAGGATGCCCCGGGGATCGAACGCGTCCTTTATCCGCCGCTGCAGCGCATGCGCCGCAGGGCCCAGTTCGTCGGCGACCCACTGCCGCTTCAGCACCCCCACCCCGTGCTCGCCGGTCAGCGTCCCGCCGAGCCGTAGCGCCAGGGCGAAGATCTCGCCGGCCGCCTCCCAGGCCGCGTCCGGCAGCCCGTCCAGGGACGGGTCGACCACGATGATCGGGTGCAGGTTTCCGTCCGCAGCGTGCGCGATGGTGAACACCGGGACGTCATGGCGCCGCGAGATCTCCCGGATCTCCCGAGCCGCCTCCGCCAGCCGGGAACGGGGGACGGCGATGTCCTCGATCAGCGGGCGGCCCAGCCGTTCCAGCGCGGGCAGGGCGCCCCGGCGGGCGGCGAGCAGCGACTCCGCTTCGGCCGGGTCGTCGGTCTGCTCGACCGACGTCGCCCCGGTCTTGGCGAGGACCCCGGCGACCACCGCCGCCTCCGCCCCGGCACCCGCCCCGTCGCACTGCACCAGCAGCAGCGCCGCGCCCCGCTCCCGCAGCGCCGGGTCGACGGCGTGCAGGACAGGCCCGTCGACCAACTCCGCCAGCGCCGGTACGACCCCGGCCCTGCCGATCGCGTACGAGGCCTCGGCGGCCTCCTCGAAGGACGGGAAGTACGCGGCGACGGTGGCCGTGGCCACCGGCAGCGGGCGCAGCCGCAGGGTCGCCGAGGTGATCACCGCGAGGGTGCCCTCCGAGCCGGTGAGCAGCGCGGTCAGGTCGTAGCCGGTGACTCCCTTGACGGTACGGCGGCCCGTGCGCACCACCGTGCCGTCCGCGAGCACCGCCTCCAGGCCGAGCACGCTGTCCCGCGTCACGCCGTACTTGGCGCAGCGCAGCCCGCCCGCGTTGGTGGCGATGTTCCCGCCGATCGTCGACAGCGCGGCACTCGCCGGATCGGGCGCGTACCGCAGGCCGTGCACGCCCGCCGCCCGGTCCAACTCGGCCGTGATCACGCCGGGTTCGGCGACGGCGAGGTGGTCGTCCTCCGACAGTTCGAGGATGCGGTTCATGCCGGAGAGGTCGAGGACGAGGGTGCCCTCGCCGGCCGTCGCTCCGCCCGACAGCCCGGTACCGGCGCCGCGCGGCACCACCGGCACGCGCAGGGCGTGCGCGTGCCGGAGGGTGACGGTGACGTCCTCGGTGCGTCGTGCGTGGACCACGGCGAGCGGGCCGCCGTACGGCCTGGTGCCGGAGCGGTCGGTGGTGTGTGCGGCCAGTGTCAGCGGGTCGGTGGCCAGCCGGTCGGGCGGCAGATCGCGGGCGAGGAGGCCGAGGAACTGGGCGGAGGCGGTCGTGGTCGGGGCGGTCACCGGTCCTCCCGGGCCGCTGCGCCGGCGGCCTTCTGTAGAGCCTTCGTGCCGATCGCGAGTACGGAGATGTCCTCCTGGGGTGCGTGCACCGGCGCGCACTGGATGTCGCGGAAGTGCCGCTCCAGGGGGTTGCCCCGGGCCAGCCCCGGATTGCCGAGCAGTCGCACGGCCAGCCCGACGGCCTGTACGCCGTGGCGGTCCGCCAACACCCGTGCCCCCAGGGCCTGTTCGGGGGTGTACGACGGGTCTGCGGCGTCGACCTTGGCCGCACCGCCGAACACCAGCTGCTCGGCCCCCGTCAGCAGCACCTCGATCTCCCCGGCCGCCCGGCGGAAGCGTTCCGTACGGGCCACCGGGTGCCCGAGGTTGGCGGGCACCCGGGTCTGCGCGAACGTGTGGAAGAACGCCTGCGCGGCCCGGGCGACCCCCAAGTACAGGGCGGCGAGCGGCAGATGGAGGGACGCGCCCGCCCGGTTGTCCTGCTCGGCCGCCGGACCGTACGGCGCGAGGCCGATGACCTGCTCGTACGGCACCTCCACGTCCCGGAAGGTCACATCGTGGCTGCCGCTCGCGCGCAGCCCCAACTGGTCCCAGTGGCCGGTGACTTCGATGCCGGGGGAGTCGCCGGGCACCAGGAAGGTGCCCACGCGGGGCTCCGGTTCGTCGGTGGTCGCCCACACCAGGAACCAGTCCAGCCCGTCGGCGCCCGTGACGAACCGCTTCGTACCGCTGATCGCCCAGCCGTCCCTGGTGCGCCGGGCCCGCGTGGCGGGCAGTCCGCCGCGCGCGGGGGAGCCCAACTCCGGTTCCACACGGGCGTGGTTGACGAGCACGGGACGTACGAGCGACTCCTTGACGACCCGTGCGTACAACTCCTCGGGCCAGTGCGGCTGTACGGCCTGGCGGTTGTGGGTGGTGAGGGTCATCGCGGCGATCAGGGCGACGGACGGGTCGCCCTGGCCGAGGGTGTGCAGGATGTGCGCGGTCTCCTCGACGCCCGCGCCCCGGCCGCCGTACCGCTCACCGATGGTGGCGGTGAGCAGGCCGGCCTCGTGGGCGGCCTTCAGGGACTCGGTGGGGAAGGCGCCCGAACGGTCGTACTCGGGGGCCAGTTCGGCGATACGGGCGGTCACGGCAGCGTCTTGCGGCGTGGTCACAGTTTCTTCTTCAGGTCGGCGGCCAGTTCGGTGTTGAGCTTCGTCGTCCAGAACGACTTCACGTCCAAGTGCTCCTTGAGGGCGCCGAGTTCGGTGAACACGTCGGCCACCTTCTGCTGCGAGGCGATGGTGTCGTCGCCCACCGGGCGGGCCTGGGTCGGGCGCTGGGTCTGCGCGTCGACCAGGTCCTTCTTCGCCTGGGCGAGCGGCTGGTGCGTGTTGTCCGACACGACCTCGGCGAACTCGGCCTCACGGCCGTCCCGGACGTACGCGTACGCCTGGGTGATCCGGGCGATCAGATCGGCCGTCGCCGCCTGCTGGGCGGAGTTCTTCAGGACGCTGTCGCGGGCCGTCCAGAGGAAGTTGCCGGAGAGGATGTCCTTGCCGGAGCCGACCGTGGTGGCGCCCTGCTGGTGGGCGGTGATGATCGACGTGCCGTAGGAGGCGAAGGCGTCGATGCCGCCGCCGTTCAGGGCCGCGAGACCGTCGTTGGGCAGCAGCGGCTTGGCGTCGACGTCGGACCACTTCAGGCCCGCCTGCTTCAGCAGTTGGAAGAGGAAGTAGTGGGCGGTGGTGTTCTGGACGTAGCCGACCTTCTTGCCCTTCAGCCCGGCGATGCCGGTCACCTTCGAGCCCTTGGGGACGACGACCTCCTGGTTGAGCGTGGCGGCGCGCTGCACGGCGACGACCTTGAAGTTCGGCTTGCCGTCGGCGGCGGCGAAGATCGGCGGGATCTCGCTGGAGGAGGCGACATCGAGGGCGCCGGCGCGGATCGCCTGGAGTTGCAGGTCGCCGCCCTGGAAGACGCTCCACTTGACCTTGTAGGGGGTGTCGTCGAGGTGGGCGAACTTCAGGATGGCCTCCTCGACCTTCCAGCCGGTCGCGCCGACCCGCAGGGTGACGGCGGACTGGTCGGTCGACGACTCGGCCTGGGCCTGGCTGCCGCAGGCCGCCGTGAGGGCGAGCAGCAGGACGGCGGCGGACGTGCGCAAGGAGCGTGAGCGGCGGAACACGGAGTCTCCATAAGGGGATTCGCAGACAGGGGTGGGTGGACGGGGAGTCGGCGGGGTCAGGCGGCCTGGGTGGCCGTCGCCGCGCGGTGGGCGAGCTCCTGGCGGACCAGCGGAAGGACGTAACGGGCGTAGTCGATCGCGTCGTTGAGCGGGTCGTAGCCGCGGATCGACAGCAGGTCGCAGCCGATGTCGACGTAGTCGAGCAGCGCCGCGGCGACCGTCTCCGGCGTGCCGACCAGCGCGGTCGAGGCGCCGGCGGCGTTGGTCGCCACCGCGGGGGCGGTCCACAGGCAGCGGTCGTGCACCTCACCTCGGTCCGCGATGTCGAGGAGACGCTGGGAGCCGACGTTGGCGGGGCGGCCGGTGGTGCGGTAGTGGCGCAGCAGTTCGGTGTTGGCGGCCTGGTCCTTGAGCGCGCCCAGCGTGCGGTGCGCCTTCTCCCAGGCCAGTTCCTCGGTGGGCGCGATGATCGGGCGGAAGGAGACCCAGATACGGGGGTGGGGGCGCCCGGCGGCATCCGCGACCGCGTTGACGGCGGCGATCTGCTCGGCCGTCTCCTTCAGCGGCTCGCCCCACAGACCGAAGATGTCGCCCTGCTGCCCGCCTACCCGGTAGGCGTCCTGCGAGGAGCCGCCGACCGAGACCGGGACCAGCCCGTTGTAGGGCTTGACGTCCGAGTAGTAGCCCTCGAACGTGAAGTACTTGCCCTCGTGCGAGACGGGCCCGTCGGCCTGCCAGACCTTCCTCAGGATCTGGATGTATTCGTCCGAACGCTCGTACCGCTCCGTCTTGTTGAGGTAGTCGCCCTCCCGGTGCTGCTCCTCGTCGCTGCCCCCGGAGATGATGTGCAGCGACAGGCGGCCGTTGCTGATCTGGTCCAGGGTGGCGAGCGCGCGGGCCGCGTGGGTCGGGAAGATCACGCCCGGTCGGTGGGCCAGGATCGGGCGGATCCGCTCGGTGTGGGTGGCGACGAACTGGGCGAGCTGGAAGGCGTCGGGGGACGCCGAGTGGTAGGCGACCAGGGTGTGGTCGAAACCGCCGTCGTCCAGGGTCCGGGCGTACTTGCGGACGAAGTCCGGGTCGAAGCCGCCGGTGCGGCTGCTGGAGGCGGGGCCGTTGGATCCGGTGTCGGTGTGGACGGCGCTGATGAATTCGACAGGCATGAGGGAACTCCCTTCGGAGAGCGGCTACTTGAGGAGGGACGTGTCCGCCGACTTCGCCACGTCGACGTTCGGGTCCAGGACCCCGATGCTGTTCATGAGGTCGGCCACGTCCTGGACGGTGTTGTTCACGTCGTCGGTGATCGGCAGGACCTGGCCGTACGCCGCCGAGGCCAGCGTCTTCGCCACCGAGGCGTCGGCGCCGTTGCGCTCCACGATGGCCTTCGCGTAGGCGTCCTTGTTCGCGCTGGTCCACTTCAGGGCCGTACCCAGGCGCTTCAGGAAGTCGGACAGCGCGGCCTTCTTCGCCGAGTCGGCGAGGGCCTTCTCGGAGGCGTTGACGAAGCCGTAGCCACTGACCCGGCCGTCCGCGCCGTCGACCAGGAGCTTGCCGCCCTGCTCCAGGGCGACGGCCTGGTAGACGCCGAAGATCGCCCAGACCTTGATCCTGCCGGAGGAGAACGCGGCCTGTGCGTCGGTCGGCAGCAGGTACTGCACCTCGACGTCCTTGTAGTCCAGGCCGTTCTGCTTGAGGACGTTGGCCAGCAGATACTCCGAGATGCTGCCCTTGGCGGAGGACACCACGACCTTCTGGCCCTTGAGGTCCTTGACGCTGTCGATGCCGGAGTCCTTGCGGACGACGATCCCGACATGTGTGCCGTCGTTCTTCAGGGCGGCGACGTTCTTGATCTTCACGCCGCCGCTGAGGGCCTGGAGCGCCGGCAGGTCGGCGGAGAAACCGGTGTCGGCGGCGCCCGCCTGTACGGCCTGGTAGAGCGGGGCCGCGCCCTCGAACTCGGCCCACTTCACGTTGTACTTGGCGCCCTTGAGGGCGCCGGAGGCGGCGACGATGGTCTGGAGGGTCTTGGCCTGGTCGCCGATGGTGAGGGTCACTTTGGAGCCGCTCCCGGCGGCGTCCGCCGAGGAGTCCGCGCCGCAGGCGGTCAACGCCAGCAGGGCGGTGACGCTCAGCGCGGCGGTGGCGAGTCTGCGTATCACGAGGGGGTCCCTTCGAGGGTGTGTGCGGTGACACCGAGCCAGCCGAGGAGGCGGGCGCGGAGGGTGACGAACTCGGGCGAGGTGAGATCGCGCGAGCGGGGCAGGCCGACGGTGAGGTCGTGGGCGATACGGCCCTCGTCCATCACCAGGACCCGGTCGGCGAGCAGCAGCGCCTCCTCCACGTCATGGGTGACCAGGAGGATCGCGCAGCCGTGCCGCTGCCACAGCTCGGCGACCAGCTGCTGCACCTTGCCCCGGGTCAGCGCGTCGAGCGCGCCGAACGGCTCGTCAAGGAGCAGGAGTTCGGGCTCGCGGACCAGGGCGCGGGCCATCGAGACCCGCTGTGCCTGGCCGCCGGACAGCGTCTTGGGCCAGACGGTCGCGCGCTCCTCGATGCCGACCTCGGCGAGGGCCTTGTCGGCCAGCGCCCGGTCGGGCCGTCCGGGCAGTCCGAGGACGACATTGCGCCACACCTTCAGCCAGGGCAGCAGCCGTGGCGACTGGAAGGCCGCGCTGCGTCGCGCGGGCACGGTCACGTCGCCGCCGATCTCGTCGTCGAGCCCGGCGAGGATCCGCAGCAGGGTCGACTTGCCGCAGCCGCTGTGCCCGAGCAGGGCCACGAACTCGCCCTCCCGGATGTCGAGGTCCAGCTCGTGCAGCACGGTGTTGCCGTCGAAGGCCCGCGAAAGCCCCCTGATTTCCACGCTGTTGGCCATGGGGATCACGCCTCGCCCTCGAAGTTGGCCCGCCAGGTCAGCAGTCGGCGCGACAGGACCCGTACGGCGAAGTCGCAGGCGAGGCCGAGCAGTGCGTACACCGCGAGGCAGAGCACGATGATGTCCGTACGGAAGTACTGCTGCGCGTTGCTCATCAGATAGCCGAGCCCCGCGTCCGCGTTGATCTGCTCGGCGAAGACGAGCGCGAGCCAGGCGGTGGAGAGCGCGTACCGGAGCCCCACGAGGGCGCCGGGCAGCGCGCTCGGCAGGATCACGTACTTGATCAGACCGAACCGGCCGAGGCCCATCATCCGGGCGGCCTCGACGAGTTGGGCGTCGGTGGACCTGATCCCGCCGTAGATGTTGAAGTACAGCGGGTAGGTGACACCGAGGGCGACCAGGGCGATCTTCGGGGTCTCCTCGATGCCGAACCAGACGATGAACAGCGGGATCAGACCCACCCAGGGGATCGCCCGGAACATGCCCATCGAGGAGTCGATGACGTCCTCGCCGAGCCGGAACAGCCCGGCGAGCAGGGAGAGAACGAGCGCGACCGTCGCTCCGATGAGGAAGCCGATGGCTGCGCGGCGGCCCGACGCGGCGATGGCGCCGGGCAGTTCACCGTTCTTCGTCAGGTCGACGGCCTGCTTCAGGACGTCCACGGGGGAGGCGAGCACCGACTCGGGCAGTACACCGGTGGCCGAGGTCAGGAACCAGAGGAGTACGAGGCCCACGGGTCCTGCGGCCCGGCGTACCGAACGGGGAACCTGGAGCCGGCGGGTGGTGCGGGTGGCGCCTCGGATGGTGATCCGGGGTGCCGGTTCCGGAGGAGTGTCGGTGCTCGGCGGGGCCAGGGGCGCCGCGTCGAGCGGTTTGGTGGTCATGGCGGGGTTCCTCTCGCGGGGCCCTGGAGCCTCAGGACGGGTGCGGGCCGGTCGCGGCCGGGCGGGTGGGATCGGTGGACCAGGCGGACCAGGAACCGGCGAAGAGGGTCGCCTCGTAACCGGCGAGGGCGAGCGCGGCGATCTCGTGGGCGGCGGTGACACCGGAACCGCAGTACACGCCGATGCGTGACGCGGCACCGGCACCTCGGTCCTCGAACCGCTTGCGCAGCAGCTCGGGTGCAAGGAAGGTCCCGTCGGCCGCGAGGTTCTCCCCGGTGGGCGCGGACACCGCACCCGGGATGTGTCCCGCGCGCGGGTCCACCGGCTCCACCTCGCCCCGGTACCGTTCACCCGCTCGAGCGTCCAACAGCAGCCCCTCGCGGGCGAGTTCGGCGGCGCCGTCGGCATCGGTGAGCGGCAGCCCGCCCGCACGCAGGACGACATCGCCGGGTTCCGGATCGGCCGGGATGCCGGACTCCAGCGGCAGTTCGGCCGCCCGCCAGGCACCCAACGCCCCGTCCAGCAACGTCACTTCGGTGACCCCGGCGTACCGGAGCAGCCACCAGGCCCGGGCTGCGGCGGTGTTGCCCAAGTCGTCGTAAATGACGACCGGTTGGCCATCCCGGAGCCCCCAGCCACGGACTGCTGCCTGCAACTCCCCGATCTCCGGCAGCGGATGGCGCCCGCCCTCAGGGCTCGGCGGCGCGGCAAGTTCGGTGTCCAGGTCGACGTACACCGCACCCGGGATGTGCGCGTCCGCGTAGTGGTCGCGGCCGTAAGGGTCGCCGAGCGCCCAGCGGACGTCGAGGACCAGGGGCGGTTGCTCGGAGGCGAGGGCGTCGCGCAGCTCGGCGACCGTGGTCGTCACACGCGAGGTGCTCATGCGAGGCCCTCCGCGATCGCGGGCAGCTCGGGGGAGAGGCGCAGCCGTTCCAGGAAGAGGACGACCGTGGCGGCGGAGGTGCGGTGCAGGGCGTCGTTGAGCACGTCGTGCCGGCCGCCGTCGAAGGTCACCGTCCGGACGTTCGCGTGCCCCTCGTAGACGTCGAGCGCCTGGTCGAGCGGGCTGATCTGGTCGTCCTTGCCGTGCAGGGCGAGAATCGGCACCTCGACCTGGTCGAGCCGCAGCTCCGGCAGGTCGACGGCCGCGTCGATCGCACCGCGCCGGAAGGCGGAGTCGCCGGCGAGACGCCCCTGGTGGGTCGGGCAGGCGGTCCGCGCCGCCAGCTCGTCCTCCCAACTCCCCGACTCCCAGGGCCCGGTGGGCAGGCCGACGAGGATCAGCGCGTTGACGCCCGCCGGGTGCTCGGCGGCGAGCTGGACGGCGTACCGGGCACCCGTGTCCGAGCCGACCAGGACCTTCGGGCCCGGCAGCGACTCGTCGGCGAGGAGCTTGGCTGCCTCGTCGAGCACGGACGGATCGGCGGACGGATCGCCCAACGCCCGTACCCGGTAGGCGTCGAAGGCGAGTCGGCGGCCGAACCGCTCGTACACACCGCCGTGTTCGCCCCGGCCGGGCAGCACGATCAGTGTGCCGCGCGCGGCGAGGCCTGCGGGTTCGTCCCAGGAAGAGGGCATGAGTGGGTAACTCCCGTTTCAGGGCAGGGAAAAGGGCATGCAGAGAGGGGAACGAAAGGGGGTACGGACCAACGGCCTACCGGCGCGCGGGCAGCGCGAAGCCGATCAGTGGAGGCCGTACGGAAACGCCGGGAGGCGGCGTGGGATCAACGACAGCGCGCGGTGCACGCGACGCCGAAGTCGATGACTCGGCGCTGCGTGAGCAGGGCAGCAGATGCGGTCGGATACGCCATGCCCCCATCATGACCGGCACCTGCGTACGACGTCCAACGACGATTCCGCATCGAAATCGATCGTAATCCGTGATCGATCGAGAATGGCGATCGATGACCCGCGCGGGCTACGGTCGCCGTATGCCCCAACCAGTACTCGACATCGTGGCCCTGCGCAGCCTGACCGCGATCGCCGACCACGGTGGCTTCCACCGCGCGGCCCAGGCACTCGCCCTCAGCCAGTCGGCGGTCAGCCAGCACGTCCGCAGGCTGGAGAAGACGCTGGGCAGGCCCGTCGTCGAACGCGAGGGCCGGGGCACGCGGTTCACCCCGGAGGGCCGACTGCTGCTGGAACAGGCACGGCGTGTCCTCGCCGTCCATGACGAGGCCGTACGCACCCTGCTCGACGTCGACGGCGACACGATCACCCTCGGCTCCACCGAACACGCCGCCGACCAGTTCCTGCCCCGGCTGACCGCGGCCGTCGAGGCGGTGCGCCCCGGCTGCCGGGTGCGGTTCCGGATCGACCGGTCGGCACGGCTGGTGGAGGCGGTGGAGCGCGGCAGCGTGGATGTCGCGGTGTACGTCACGGAGGCCGCGGCAACAGAGGGCACACCGGTGGGCGGCCTCCCCCTGACCTGGCACGCCCCGCCCGGCTGGGCACCCCCGGCAGCCCCCGCACCCGTTCCCCTGGTGGCGATCGAGGACCCCTGCGCGATCCGCCGCCGCGCCATCGCGACCTTGGCCGAGCAGGGCGTCCCGGCGTCGGTGGTAGGCGACGCGGGCTACCTGGCGGGCGTCCTCGACCTGGCCCGCACAGGCAGGGGAGTAGCCCTCCTGGCGGCGGTAGGCCCGGCCCCGGACGGCCTCACCCCGTACGAGGGCCTCCCCCCGGTCCCCTCGATCCCCATGAGCGCCCTGGCCCGCCCAGGAGCAGACCCGGCAACGGTAGAGGCCGCGTTCACGGCGGTGCGACAACTACTGGGTTAGGTGGGAGCGCCCCTTCAGGGGCGCGGGGAACTGCGCGACAAGCCCCCACCGGCGCGCGCCAAACGAACTACCTATCCCCCAAGGACCGTTCCAGCGCGGCCCGTTGAAGCGGCAGCACCTCGTTGTGCAGCTCACGACCACGCGCCGTCAAAGCCACCCGCACCCCCCGCCGATCCTCCACACACATGCTCCGCTCAACCAGCCCATCCTTCTCCAACCGCCCGATGAGCCGAGACAACGCACTCTGACTGAGATGAACCCGCCCGGCAATGTCCTGCACCCGGCACTGCTCGCCCGGGTCGGAGGAGCCCGCCGCGGCGTCCGCCTCGGCGACGAGGACGTCGAGCACCTCGAAGTCGCTGGCCCCCAGGCCATGCGGATGCAGCACACGATCGATCTCGCACATCGTGCGCGCATGCGCCGCCAGGATGTCCCGCCACTGGTCCGCCAGCCCCGCACCGGCCTTGTTCACTGCCATGCACCCCATGTTAATGCGTATGCATAAAAACCGGCGTGGCGGGACGGACGGGACCCGGACGACTCAGGCGGACCCCCGCTTGATCAGCTCGGTCGGCAGGATCACCGCCGCAGGATCCTCCCCGCCGATCTGCGCGAGCAGCACCCGGACCATCTCGGCGCTGATCCGGTCGTACGGCTGTCGGATTGTCGTCAGCTGGGGCCGGGCGGCCAGCGCGGCCGAGGAGTCGTCGAAGCCGCCCACGGACACGTCCCCGGGAACGGACCGCCCCGCCCGCTCCAGTGCCGTCAGCACCCCCTGTGCCATCAGGTCGGACGCGACGAACACGGCGTCCAGGTCCGGGCACTGCGCCAGCAGCCGCTCGGCCCCCGCTTCCCCACTGGCCCGGCTGTAGTCGCCGGAGACGACGAGCCGGTCGTCGTACTCGATGCCCTCCTCGGCCAGGACCTCCCGGTATCCGGCGAGGCGCTCCACACCGCCCGGGGTGTCGAGCGGGCCGGTCACCACGGCGATCCGGCGGCGGCCCAGCGACAGGAGATGGCGGACCATGTCCCGGGCGCCGTCACGGTCGGCCGCCGCCACATAGCTCACCTTGGAACCGAGCCCGATCGGCTTGCCGCACGCGACCAGCGGGACGCCCGCCTCGCACAGCTCCTGCGCGACCGGGTCGCCGGAGTGGCTGGAGACCAGCAGCACCCCGTCGACGTGACCGGCGGTGATGTACCGCGTGATGCGGCGCCGTTCGTCCTCCGTGCCCGCCAGCATCAGCAGCAACGGGATGTCGTGCGCCGCCAGTGCCTGGGTGCAACCCCGCAGCAGGACATTGAAGTTGGGGTCCTCGAAGAACCGCTCCTGAGGCTCCGTCAGCAGAAAGCCGATCGAGTCGGAGCGGCCGGTGATGAGCGAACGGGCGTGGCGGTTCACCACGTAACCCGTCTTGCGGATAGCCGCGTTCACCGCCTCCTGGGCGGTCGGGCTGACATAGTGCCCGCCGTTGAGCACACGCGAGACGGTGCCTCGTGAGACCCCCGCCTCGCGCGCCACGTCGTGGATCGTCGGCGGTTTGCGCCGGCCCCCGGTATTGCTCATGGTCATGACTTTACGGCTCCGGACAGCAGGTCGAGGCTCCAGAACCGCTGGATGACCAGGAAGAGCGCGACGAGCGGGATGACCGCCAGGAGCGCGCCCGTGATCACCAGTGTGTAGAGGGCCGGGGTGTTCGCTCCCTGTTCGAGAAGCGTGAACAGACCCAGCGTGATCGGGAACTTCTCGTCGTCGCTGAGCATGATGTAGGGGAGCAGGAAGTTGTTCCACACGGCCACGAACTGGAACAGGAACACCGTCACCAGACCCGGGATCATCATCGGGAGCGCGACCCTGGTGAAGATCCGCCACTCGCCCGCGCCGTCCATCCGCCCGGCCTCGACCACGTCGGCCGGCACTGCCGCCGCCGCGTAGATCCGCGCGAGGTAGATGCCGTACGGGGAGAGGATCAGCGGCAGCAGCACGGACGCGTAGGAGTCCGTGATGTCGGCCTTCGCCAGGAGCAGGTACTGCGGGATCGCGAGGATCACCGGCGGCATCAGCACGCCCGCCATCAGGACGCTGAACACCGTCTCCCGGCCGCGGAAGCGGTAGATCGCGAGGGCGTATCCGCTGATGGCGCTCACCGC
The DNA here is from genome assembly GCF_053593675.1 of Streptomyces sp. NPDC002156. NCBI lineage: Bacteria > Bacillati > Actinomycetota > Actinomycetes > Kitasatosporales > Streptomycetaceae > Streptomyces > Streptomyces sp. NPDC002156. The sequence continues at coordinate 65,860 of NZ_JBSFDA010000028.1, forward strand.
CGTCGACAGAAGGGCGCCGAGACCGGCGTACAGGGCGGAGTTGCCCATCCACTTCCAGTAGACGCCGTCGCGGTAGGCGCTCAGCTCCTTCACGTTGTCCGTGAAACCGCTGCCGGGCAGGAACGTGAACGTGGAGAACAGCTCACTGCCCGACTTCGTCGCCGCGATCACCACCCACGCGACGGGCAGCAGGCAGTACAGGGCACCCAGGAGCAGGGTGATCGTCGGGACCAGGGCGATGCGGCTGCGCAGGGGTGGGCGTTGTGCGGTGCCGGGCCTGGTGCCCGTCGCCGCCTCCGCCTTGCCCACGGCAAGAGAACTCATCGTGCTGCCTCCTGCTTGTTACGGGAGTTCGCGGCCCGCAGGAAGCCGAACGAGAGGATCAGCGTGACGATCGCGATGATCGTCGCCTCGGCCGCGGCCGAGTAGATGTCACCCTTGCCGAAGGCGTCCTGGTACACCTTCATCAGCGGACTCCACGTCGTGGACACGGAGTTGGTGAGCGGCTTGAGCGTGGTCGGCTCGCTGAACACCTGGAGCGTCGCGATGATCGAGAAGAAGAAGGTCAGCACCAGCGAGGGCGCCACCATCGGGATCTTGATCCTGAGCGCGACCTGCAGCGGGGTGGCGCCGTCCAGCTTCGCCGCCTCGTACACCTCGGCCGGGATCGACCGCAGCGAGGTGTAGATGACGATCATGTTGAAGCCCGTACCGCCCCACACCGCGATGTTGGACAGGGCGAGATACAGCGGACCGCCGTCCAGCAGGTCCGGCTGCGGCATCCCCAGCTTGTCGAGGACGAAGTAGAAGGGGCTGACGTCCGGGAGGTAGAGGAAGCCCCAGAGGAGAGCGGCGACGACGCCGGGAATGGCGTACGGCAGGAAGATCGCGAGCCGGGTGAAGGGCGCGAGGCGCACCTTGTCCGCGTCGAGCATCAGCGCGAAGACAAGGGCGAGACCCAGCATCACCGGGACCACGATCGCGCCGTAGCCGACCACGCGCAGCGCGCCGTCCAGCAGCTCGCTGTCGGTGAGGGCGTCGGTGTAGTTGCCGATCCCCGCCCAGACCTCCTTGCGCGCCCCGGAACCGAGGCCCAGGCCGGACACCTTCACCTTGTGGAGGCTCAGCCAGAGCGCGTAGCCGATGGGCAGCGCGAAGAACAGGGCGAAGAGGATCACCGCGGGGAGGAGGAAGGCGTACGGGGCCCCCTTGACCCCGTACGACCTCCGGCGTGCGCTGGTCACTCCGCGACTCCGAAGCCCTGCTTCTTCAGGTCGGCGACCGTGTCGTCCTGCATCGTCTTGAGGGCAGCACCGAAGTCCGACTTGTTCTTCGCGGCCGCGGCGAACGCGTCCTTGAACGAGGTGTACGCCACGTTCACGTTCGGGCCCCAAGCGGACGGCGCCGTGGTCTTCGCGATCTCGGCGGCCTTGGTGTAGAAGTCCGACTGGTTCGAGAAGAAGTCGGGCGACTTGAGGAACGCGCCGCTGAGCTGGGCGCCCGAGGCGGCCGGGTAGATCCCGCCCTCCTTGGCGAGCGCGGCCAGTGCGTCACCGTCGGTGTTCAGCCAGGCGGCGAACTTCGCGGCGGCCGCCTTGTGGCCGGAGTCGGTGGTGACGGCGGTCGAGGAGCCGCCCCAGCTGCCCGTCACGTCCTCGGAGGCCGACCACTGGGGGAGCGGGGCCATGGCCCACTTGCCCTTGGTGTCCGGCGCGGCCGTCGTCAGCGTGCCCGGCGCCCACACCGCGCTGACCCACGCGATCTGCTTGCCGGTGTTGAGCGCCTTGTTCCAGGCCGGGGTGTACATCGGCTGGTTGTCGATGGCGTCCTCCTTGACGAGGTCGCCCCAGAACTTGGCGACCTTCTGGGTCGCCGCGTCGTCTATACCGACCTTCCACTTCTCGCCGGAGGTCGTCCACCACTTGGCGCCGGCCTGCTGGGCGAGGCCCGCGAAGAGACCGGAGTCGTTGGCGGAGAAGGTGGTGAGGTCCTTGTCCGGGGCCTTCTTCTTCAGGTCACGGGCGGTCTGGGCGAACTCCTCCCAGGTCGTCGGGACCTTCAGGCCATACTGCTTGAAGAGGTCCTCGCGGTAGTAGAACATCATCGGCCCGATGTCCTGCGGCACCGCGTACACCGCGTCCGTGCCCAGCGTCGTCTGCTGCCAGACCCCGTCGGCGAAGTCCTTCTTCGCGTCGCCGACCTCGCCCGAGATGTCGGCGAGCGCGTCGTTGCTGACCAGCGTCGGCAGCGCCTGGTACTCGGCCTGCACCAGGTCCGGCGCCTTCTTGGCCTTGTGCGCGGTGAGGATCTTGGTGACCAGGGTGTCGCCGGACGCCTGCTTCTTCACCGTGACGGTGATCTGCTGCTCCTTGCCCGGCCCCTTGTTCCACAGGTCGACGACCTTGTCCATGCCGGGCGTCCAGGTCCAGTACGTCAGCGACACCGGGCCGGACTGGGCTTCGCTGTCGTCGTCGGACCCGCATGCGGCGAGTGTGGTGGCGCCGAGCGTGACGGCGACCGCGGTTGCCACGAGGCGCCACTGCTTCGTGTTCGGCATGGAACGTTCTCCCCTGACCATGGGGCTCCCGCCTGCTGCGAAAGCCCGCCATGCTTCTGTGAGCGTTCACAGTAGAGAAACATCCTCGACACTTGTCAATGGTTGTTGCCATGAGGTTATCTAGGCCCCGCGCCGCTAAAGCTGTGTGTGCACGTTCCCAAGATATGTTCCAGAGCGACAGACCGATCGGGAGACAATCCATGCCGGAGACCACCCCCACGGGCCTCACCAGGCTGGCCTTCGGCGGGGACTACAACCCCGAGCAGTGGCCGGAAAGCGTCTGGCAGGAAGACGTCCGGCTGATGCGCGAGGCCGGCGTCACGATGGTCAGCGTCGGAATTTTCTCGTGGGCCCTGCTGGAGACCGCGCCCGGGGTGTACGACTTCGGCTGGCTCGACCGCCTCCTGGACCTCCTGCACGAGAACGGCATCCGCGCCGACCTCGGTACGCCCACGGTGGCTCCGCCGGCCTGGTTCTACCGCGAGCGCCCGGAAGCCCTGCCGGTCACCCCGGAGGGCGTGCGCTACGAGTTCGGCTCCCGCGCCGCGATCTGCCACAGCAACGCCGACTACCGGGCCGCCGCCGCGAACATCACCACGCAGCTCGCCGAGCGCTACGGCTCCCACCCGGCGCTCGCCATGTGGCACGTCCACAACGAGTACGGCGTCCCGGTCTCGGCCTGCTACTGCGACTCCTGCGCCGCCCACTTCCGCCGCTGGCTGGAGACGACGTACGAGACGGTCGACGGCGTCAACGAGGCCTGGGGAACGGCCTTCTGGGGCCAGCGTTACGCCACCTTCGAGCAGATCAACCCGCCGCGCGCCACCCCCACGGTCGGCAACCCGGGCCAGGCGCTGGACTACAAGCGGTTCGCCGACGCCACCATGCGCGAGAACTTCGTGAGGGAGCGGGACATCCTGCACCGCCTCGCGCCCGGCATCCCGGTCACCACCAACTTCATGACCGCGCTCAGCCAGTGCGACTCCGTCGACTACTGGGCCTGGGGCCGCGAGGTCGACATCGTCACCAACGACCACTACCTGATCACCGACGGCCGCCGCACCCACGTCAACCTGGCGATGGCCGCCGACCTCACCCGTTCCGTCGGCGGCGGCGCCCCCTGGATCCTCCTGGAGCACTCCACCTCGGGCATCAACTGGCAGCCCCGCAACCCCGCGAAGGCACCGGGCCAGATGGCCCGCAACTCCCTCGCCCACGTGGCCCGCGGCTCCGAGGGCGCGATGTTCTTCCAGTGGCGCCAGTCCCGGCGCGGCGCCGAGAAGTTCCACTCGGCGATGCTCCCGCACGGCGGCACCGAGACCCGCGTCTGGCGCGAGGTCGTCGAACTCGGCGCCTCCCTCGACTCGTTGGCCCCGATCCGCGGCACCCGCACGGTCGCCGACGTGGCCGTCCTGTGGGACTGGCACTCCTGGTGGGCGCAGAACCTCCAGTGGCGCCCCAGCGAGGACCACGACCCGCGCGAGCGCGCCGACGCCTTCTACGAGGCCCTGTACGACCGCCACCTCACGGTCGACTTCGCCCACCCGGAAGCCGACTTGTCGGCCTATCCCCTTGTCGTCGTACCCGCCCTGTACCTGATGACGGAGGCCGCCGGGAACAACCTCAAGGAGTACGTCGAGAACGGCGGCACCCTCGTCGTCTCGTACTTCTCCGGCATCGTCGACGAGCACGACGCCGTGCACGACGGCCCCTACCCGGGCGCCCTGCGCGACGTACTCGGCCTGACCGTCGAGGAGTTCTCGCCGCTGCTCCAGGGCGACGCCGTACGCATCACAGGACCCGACGGCTCCGAGCTGACCGGCGACGTCTGGACCGAGTTCGTCGTCCCGCGCGGCGCCGAGACCGTGTGGACGTACGCCGACGGACTCACCGCCGACCAGCCGGCCGTCACCCGCCACCGCCTCGGCGAGGGCACCGCCTGGTACGTCTCCACCCGCCTCGACGCGCACGGCCTGGACGCCCTGCTCGGCTGGGCCACCGAGGACGCCGACCTCGCACCCCGCGCAGACCTCCCGCACGACGTCGAACTCGTCCGCCGCACGGGCGAGTCCGGCACCTACCTGTTCGCCGTCAACCACACCGCGTCGGACGCCAAGGTGCCCCTGGAGGCCCCCGGCACCGAACTCCTGACCGGCGAACGAGCCTCGGGCCGCCTCGCGCTGCCCGCCGGAGCCGTCCGGGTCGTACGACTCGACAGCTGAGTTCGACGACCGAGCCCGACCGACCGGGCTCGACGGCTGAGCCGCAAGTTCCCCTCCGCCCGTGCGTGCCACGAGAGCCGCGGGCGGAGGGGCCCCTCCTTCCCCTCGGGAGGGACACCCCCAACCCATCACGTCGAAGGGACGACGGACGACGATGTTCCATCCCAGACGCACACCCGGGCGCACCACCAGGCGCGCGCTCAAGGCCCTGCTGCTCCCGCTCGCCGCGGGCCTCGCCCTCACCGCCCTGCCCGCCACCTCCGCACAGGCGGCCAGCACCCTCACCAACGGCGGCTTCGAGGCCGACGGTTCGGGCGCTGCCGTACCCAACGGCTGGTCGGAGTACGGCAGTACGGGTGCCTCGTACGTGGAGTCCGGTGGCCACGGCGGCAGTTACCGCCTGTCCCACTACTCCGCCTCCGCCTACAAGGTGGAGACCTACCAGTACCTGTCCGGGCTGACCAACGGCAACTACAAGCTCACCGCGTGGGTGCGCTCGGGCGGCGGCCAGAACTCCGCCTACATAGCCCTGAAGAACTGCGGCAGTTCGGAACAGCGCACCGACCTGCCCGTCTCCGCCAGCGGGTGGATCCGGATCGTCGTGCCGATCGCGGTGACGAACAACCAGTGCACGATCAGCATCAACTCCGATGCGAACGCGGGCAACTGGATCAACGTCGACGACCTGACCTTCGCCTCCGGCACCGGCGGGCTGTCCATCAAGGGTGCCGACATCTCCTCCCTCCCCAAGAGCGAGGCGCTGGGCGGTACTTACAAGTCCAGCTCTGGCACGACGAGCGACGCGCTCACCGTCCTCAAGAACTCCGGCATGAACTACGCGCGCGTCAAGGTCTGGGTCAACCCGGCCGACGGCTACAACAACAAGACACGCGTCCTCGCCATCGCCAAGCGCATCAAGGCGCAGGGCATGAAGCTCCTGGTCGACTTCCACTACTCGGACACCTGGGCCGACCCGGGCGCCCAGTCCAAGCCGGCCGCCTGGGCCGGACACTCGTACAGCCAGCTGAAGACGGACGTCTACAACCACACGTACGACGTTCTCAACGCCCTCAAGTCCCAGGGCACCACCGCCGACATGGTCCAGGTCGGCAACGAGATCAACGGCGGCATGCTGTGGTCCGAGGGCTCGACCTCCAACTGGTCGCAGCTCGCCGGGCTGCTCAACTCCGGCTACGACGCGGTCAAGGCGGTCAACTCCGGTACGACCGTCGCGCTGCACCTGGCCAAGGGCGGCGACCTGTCGGGCACCCGCTGGTGGTTCGACAGCGCGGTCTCCAACGGCGTGAAGTTCGACGTGATCGGCCTGTCGTACTACGGCTACTGGCACGGTTCGCTCTACGACTTCCAGACCACCCTGGACGACGCGGCCTCCCGCTACGGCAAGCCGGTGTACGTCGCCGAGACGGCCTACCCCTTCCGTCTCGACAGCGAGGACTCGCACGAGAACATCATCGACCTGAGCAGTGAACTGGTCTCCGGGTACCCGGCGTCCACGGCCGGGCAGTCGGCCTGGTTCCGGGACATCCTGAACATCGTGGAGGCCGTCCCGAACGGCCGCGGCCTCGGCGTCTTCTACTGGGAGGCGACCTGGACCGCGGTCACCGGCAACGGCTGGGACCCCACGGACTCCTCCTCCGGCAACGGCTGGGAGAACCAGGCCCTGTTCGGCTACGACGACAAGGCGCTCCCCGCGATGACGTGGTTCAGCCACCGCTGAGCCCGAAGTGACAGGGGCCCGGACACCAGAGGGGGGTGTCCGGGCCCCTGCGCGTTGATGTGCAAGGGCTTGCTCGAACTCACGTACGTGACGAGGAGGGTTCGACCTCGGCCAAGAGGTGCGAAGCCCCGGACGTGGCGGCCCTGTCTGCGGGACATTGGGAAGTGCGGCACGGGGTGACCGGGACGAGGAGGCGCGATGCTGAAGAGACCGGGGGGCGGGCAACGCCTGGAGATCCTGGAGTGGCTGAAGGATCCGGCCGCGCATTTTCCGGCCCAGCGGCACGGGGATCCGGTCGAGGACGGGGTCACGGCGGCGGCCGTGGCGGCGAAACTCGGGGTTCCGCGGTCTGTGGCCCACAGCCATCTGGGGGTGCTGGCGGGGATCGGGGCTGTTCGTACGAAGCGGATTCGGTGGCGGACGTTTTATCGGCCTGATGAGGTGCGGATTGCTGAGGTGGCTCGGATGTTCGAGAAGGGGTGGTGACTTGGTGGGTTGACTTTGGCTGCGGGCCGGTGGGGGCTTGTCGCGCAGTTCCCCGCGCCCCTATCGGGGCGCCTTACCGCAACCTGGATAAGCTGCACCCCCAGCGTTGGCATGTTGACCGACGCGGCGGTGAGTAGGAGACGTACGAGCATGACCGCCCCCGCCACCCCCGTTCTGCGCGGTCAGGCGCCCGTCGTCGCAGTGGTCGCGGTCGGTGGTGCGATCGGGGCCTGTGCCCGGTACGGGGCCGCCCTCGTTTGGCCTGCGCACAGCGGGGGATTCCCCTGGACCACCTTCTGGGTCAACGTCGTCGGCTGTGCCGTGATCGGCGTGTTCATGGTCGTCGTCACGGAGGTATGGGCCGTTCACCCCCTCGTACGGCCCTTCTTCGGGACCGGTGTGCTCGGGGGGTTCACCACCTTCTCGACGTACGCCGTCGACATCCAGAAGCTGGTCGAGCACGGTCACCCCGGCACCGGGTTCGCCTACCTCGCCGCCACCCTCCTCGCGGCCCTCGCCGCCGTGACGCTCGCCGCGACCGCCACCCGGCGGGTCCTGAAGGGTAAGAAGTCGTTGTGAACTGGCTGCTCGTGATCGCGGGCGGAGTGGTCGGCGCACCCCTCCGGTATCTCACCGACCGGGTGGTCCGGTCCCGGCACGACACCGCCTTCCCCTGGGGCACCTTCGCCGTCAACGTCACCGGCTGTCTGATCCTCGGTCTGCTCACCGGCGCCGCCCCGGGCCAGCACCTCCAGCTGCTCCTGGGCACGGGCTTCTGCGGTGCGCTGACCACGTACTCGACCTTCTCGTACGAGACCCTGCGGCTCGCCGAGGACGGGGCCGGTCTCCTCGCCGCCGCCTATGTGACGGCGAGCGTGGTGGCCGGGCTCGGGGCCGCCTTCGCGGGCGTCTGGCTGGGCGGGGCGCTGTAGGGCCGGTCGGAGGGCGACCGGGTCTTGCCCGCGTGTAGTAGGACTGGCCGCCGCAGCCCGCCCCTCCCCAGCAGAACTGGATTCCATGAGCGCCATCTCCGTCGGTCAGGCCGTCGTCCTCGGAGCCGTCGAGGGGGTGACCGAGTTCCTGCCGGTCTCCTCGACGGGTCATCTGAAGATCACCGAGGGGCTGATGGGCATCCCCGTCGACGACGACGCCGTCGTCGGGTTCTCGGCCGTCATCCAGGTCGGCGCGATCGCCGCCGTGCTCGTGTACTTCTTCAAGGACATCGTCCGGATCGTGTCCGCGTGGGGGAGGGGGCTCGTCAACCGTGACGAGCGGCACCACCACGACTACAAGTTCGCCTGGTGGGTCATCTGCGCGACGATCCCGATCGTCGCCGTGGGCCTCGCCGCCAAGCCGCTGATCGAGGGGCCACTGGCCTCGCTGTGGGTGGTCGCCGCCTCGCTGATCGTCGGGAGCGGGGTGATGTGGGCCGCGGACCAGATGGGCCGGCACAAGCGCGGCGAGGACGACACGTCGTTCAAGGACGCGATGCTGGTGGGCAGTTCACAGATCCTGGCCCTGTTGTTCCCCGGCTTCTCCCGCTCGGGCGCCACCATGTCGACGGCGCTGATCCTCGACCTCGACCGGGTCGCCGCCACCCGGCTCTCCTTCTTCCTCGGCATCCCCGCCCTGACCGGCGCCGGGCTGTACGAGCTGAAGGACGCCCTGGGCGCGGGCGTGGGCGTCGCGCCGCTGGCCGTCGGCACGGTGGTCTCCTTCGTCGTCGCCTATGCCTCCATCGCCTGGCTGCTGAAGTTCGTCGCCAAGCACTCCTTCGACGCGTTCGTGATCTACCGGATCGTCGTCGGGGTGCTGCTGCTGGGGCTGCTGGGGGCGGGCGTCCTGAACTGAGCGCCCAGGGTCAGCCGGAACCGCTCGTGCATCCGGCCGGGGTCACGGGGGCGCGGCGAGCGCTCTCCCGTGGGCTGGAACCCCATGCGTAGGTAGAGGCCCCGCGCGGCCGTGTTGCCGTCCACCACCGTCAACGAGACCGACGTGGCACCGCGCCGAGCCGCGTGCTCGACAGCCGCGTCGATCAACGCTTCCCCCACGCCTCGCCCGCGCCAGGACGGAGCCACCCACATCGCGTCGAGCTGGCGCTCGTCCTCGGACGACGCCGGCGGCGCCACCAACGCGGCGATGCCCACCGCCTCCTCCGCGGTCCGGGCCAGGAACCAGTCGCCGACCAGGATCCGCCGACGCCAGAACGCCTCGTCCCGCGCGCTCTCCTCGGCCAGGGTGGCACCGAACGCGTCGGGGTCCACCTCCAGCGCGCGCAGACGTAGTGCCTTGAGCGCGGCCCAGTTCTCGTCGCCCACCCGTTCGACCCTCGGCATGCCCATATGGTCGTGGCATCCGGGCAAGGCCCTCCACGGATTTTCCCGCCGAGAGCCGCCTCAAGCTGCCTCCGTACCCGGAGTGTGAGGCGGTCCCGGGCCGCGCACCCTTGACAGCCCCGTCCCGCCACCCGGAGTATCACCCCCGTGAACCTGTCAGACAGCCAGACAGGTGGCTCGGTACCGCGGCGCGTCAGCGCGATGGAAGCGGTCCTCGGTCATCTGCGCAGCGCCATCGAGCGCGGAGACTACGCCGTGGGGGACAAGCTCCCCTCCGAGGCCGAGCTGTGCCGGCGCCTGGAGGTGAGCCGGCCCGTGCTGCGGGAGGCCCTGCGGGCCCTGCAGACCATGGGCCTGACCGTCTCCCGTACCGGCAAGGGCACCTTCGTGGTGTCCAGCACCGTCGAGGACCCCACCTTCGGCGACTACGCGGCCAGCGACCTCCTCGAAGTCCGCCGGCACGTCGAGATCCCGGTCGCCGGCTACGCGGCCGTACGACGTACGCCCGAGGACCTCGACCACCTCGCCCACCTGCTCGACCGCATGGAGCACGAGACCGACACCACCGCGTGGGTCGCCATGGACACCCTCTTCCATCTGGCCGTGGCGCAGGCCGCCCAGAACCCGGTGTTCCGCCGGGTGATCGAGGAGATCCGGGACGCGCTGGCCCGGCAGTCGGCCTTCCTGAACGAGCTGGGCGGCCGGCGCGAGCAGTCCAACCGCGAGCACCGGGCGATCGTCGAGGCCCTGATCGACCGCAGTGAGCACGACGCGGTCGAGGCCATGTCCCACCACCTCGACCGGGTCTCCCGGACCCTCACCGACATCGTGCGCCCCGCGCACACGGACACCCCCCACGAGACATCCCCGGAAGGCGGAACCGACGCGTGAGCGAGCAATCCCTCCAGGACGGTACGGAGCACAAAAAGGCCGTTCACGTCGACGCCGGTGACGCGGGCTACAGCAAGTCGCTGAAGGCCCGGCACGTCAACATGATCGCCATCGGCGGTGCCATCGGCACCGGCCTGTTCCTCGGCGCGGGCGGCCGACTGGCCGACGCCGGCCCGTCCCTCTTCATCGCCTACGCGGTCTGCGGCATCTTCGCCTTCCTCGTCGTCCGGGCACTGGGCGAACTCGTCCTGTACCGGCCCTCCTCCGGTGCGTTCGTGTCGTACGCCCGTGAGTTCCTGGGCGAGAAGGGCGCGTACATCGCGGGCTGGATGTACTTCCTGAACTGGGCCACCACCGGCATCGCCGACATCACCGCGGTGGCCCTCTACACCCACTACTGGGGCCTGTTCTCCGACATCCCGCAGTGGGTGCTCGCGCTGATCGCCCTGGCGGTCGTCCTCACCGTGAACCTGATCTCGGTGAGGATGTTCGGCGAAATGGAGTTCTGGTTCGCCATCATCAAGGTCAGCGCCCTCGTCGTCTTCATGCTGATCGGCATCTTCCTGCTGGTCACCCAGCACGAGGTCGACGGCACCACCCCCGGCCCGTCCCTGATCACCGACAACGGCGGCGTCTTCCCCAACGGCCTGCTGCCCATGCTGCTGATCATCCAGGGCGTCGTCTTCGCCTACGCCTCCGTCGAACTCGTCGGTGTCGCGGCGGGCGAGACCGAGAACCCCGAGAAGATCATGCCGAAGGCGATCAACTCGATCATGTGGCGTGTCGGCCTCTTCTACGTCGGCTCGGTCCTCCTCCTCTCGATGCTGCTGCCGTGGAACAAGTACACGTCCGGCGAGAGCCCCTTCGTGACCGTCCTGTCCAACATCGGTATCCCGGCGGCCGGCGGCGTGATGAACCTGGTCGTCCTCACGGCGGCCATGTCGTCCCTCAACTCGGGCCTGTACTCCACCGGCCGCATCCTGCGCTCCATGGCGATGTCCGGCTCCGCGCCGAAGTTCACCGGCAACATGAGCCGCAGCCAGGTCCCGTACGGCGGCATCCTGCTCACCAGCGGTTTCTGCGTACTCGGTGTCGGCCTGAACTTCGTCGTCCCCGCCGACGCGTTCGAGATCGTGCTGAACTTCGCCGCGATCGGCATCCTCGCCACCTGGGGCATGATCATGGTCTGCCACCTGGTGTTCTGGCGGAAGACCGAGAACGGCGAGCTGACCCGCCCGAGCTACCGCCTCCCCGGCTCCCCGTGGACCGAACTCGTGACGCTGGCCTTCCTCGCTTCCGTCCTGGTCCTGATGTACGCCGACGGCGGCGCCGGCCGTACCACCGTGCTGTGTCTCCCGCTGATCGCAGGAGCACTGGTCGCGGGCTGGTACGGCGTCCGCGCCCAGGTGGCCCGCAAGGCCGCCGAAGGCAACCCTTCCACCCCCTCCAACCCGTCCACCGGATCCAGCGGGTCGGCCGGAGCCGACGCGTGAACCACGCAGTGATGCAGGATGCAGTAATGCAGGAAGCAGCGCAGGCAGCCATGTACGGCAGTTCTCTCGCGGACGCTCCCGCGATCCGTGAACCCCTCCACTCTCCCGTCGCGCACCTCGTGCGCGGCGGGGTCATCGAGGGCATCCACTACGGTTCCGTCGTCGTCCTCGGCGCCGACGGCCAGGTGGAGTTGCAGGTCGGCGACATCGAGGCGGCCTTCTATCCGCGCTCCGCCCTGAAGCCGGTCCAGGCGGTGGCGATGCTGCGGGCGGGCCTGCCTCTCGACGGCGAACTGCTGTCTTTGACCGCCGCCAGTCACTCCGGCGAGGAACGCCACCTGGCCGGCACCCGCCGCATCCTGGAACTCGCCGGCCTCACCGAGCACGACCTGCGCAACGTGACGGACCTGCCGTTCGACCCGGTCGTCCGGGACACCTGGATACGCGAGGGCCGACCGCCCTCCCGCCTCGCCCAGAACTGCTCCGGCAAGCACGCGGCCATGCTCTACACCTGCAAGCTCAACGGCTGGCCCCTCGACACCTACCTCGACCCCGCCCACCCCCTCCAACAGGCGATCGCCGAGATCGTCGAGGACCTCACCGGCCAGCACATCGCCCAGGTGACCGTCGACGGCTGCGGCGCACCCCTCTTCTCCATCTCCCTGCACGGCCTCGCCCGTGCCGCCGCCCGGATCACCACCGCCGCCCCGGACACCCCGGAGGCGCTGGTCGCCGACGCGATGCGCGACCACGCCGAGATGGCCTCCGGCTCCGGCCGGGACGTGGCCGCGCTGATGCGGGCAGTGCCCGGGCTGCTCAGCAAGGACGGCTTCGAGGGCGTCCAGGTCGCCGCGCTCCCGGACGGCCGTTCCGTCGCGGTGAAGATCGCCGACGGTGCGAATCGGGCGCGCGTTCCGGTGACGGCGGCGGCGCTAGTCCGGGCCGGTGTCGAGGGGGCGGCGCTCACCGAGTTCGCGGGTGAGGCTCTGCTGGGGGGCGGCGAACCTGTCGGCAGCGTCCGACCGGCCCGCGTGCTCGATCCGGTGGTGCGTCGGTAAGGGGATCCGCACGCATTCCTTCCTCGCCCCCGCCGCCCCTACCCGTCCCATCCCGGGGGGGGGGGGGGCGCCCCCCCCCCCCCCCCCCCGCGCGGCGCGGGCCGGCTAAGACGACACGTGGGGGGGGTTGGGGGCGGG
>NZ_JBSFDA010000029.1:0-78631 GCF_053593675.1 Streptomyces sp. NPDC002156
GCCGGCCAGCTCGTCATCACCGGCCGGCGCCGCCTCCTCCGCCTTGCCCGCCACTGGCCCTGGACCCGCGAGATCACAGTCGCCCTCGAACGCCCGTGACTCCGGGCTCACGACGGGGCCCGCCGCGCACCACCTGTGTCAGGTCGTGCTCGTACAGCGGCTGCCGTTCAACGTGAAGTCGAACGGGGGCGCGTTCGTGCCCTGCCAGCTGGCCAGGAAGCCGAAGGAGACCGTGCCGTCGGCCGCGACCGTTCTGTTGTAGTCGGCGGCCTGGGCCGTGACGCGGGCGCCGTCCTGGGCGAAGCTCGCGTCCCACATCTGGCCGACCTGCTGACCGTTGCGGAAGGACCAGGCGATGCTCCAGCCGTCGATGGCCTTCGCGGTGGTGACGCTGATGGTGGCCTGGAAGCCGTCGGGCCACTCGTTGACGAGGTCGTACTCGACCTCGCAGGAGATCTCGTCGCTCTTGCTGGGGCTAGGCTTCGGCGCCGCGCCGCTCGCGGTGGCCGTGGAGGTGCCCTGGGGCTCCGGGTCGGGCTTGTCCGAGGGTGTCGTGGACGTGTCCGGGGTCGACGGGTCGGGCGACGTGGACGGGGTCGCGCCCGCCGGGACGGTCACCCCGGACGGCAGGCCGCCCGGGTCCGCCACGGGCTGGCCGTCGGTCGCGCCGCCCTTCGCGGAGACATCGTTGCCGGAACCGTCGAAGGGCATCAGCGAGACGGTGAGCGCCAGGGCGGAGACGATGACGGCCGCGACCAGGATCGCTGTACGGCCGATGCGCGGACGGGACACCCCGATGGTGAGACCGGTGTCGATGCCCGCTTCCCCGCGCCCGCCGAGCAGACCGGCCTCGGCCGCGCGGCGGCGCCGTTCGAGGTAGGCGAGCCCACCCCAGCCGATGACACCGCCGGCGAGCGCGGAGGGCAGTCCGCTGGCCCCGCCGTACAGTCGCAGACAGGCGGCGGCCTCGGCGCACTCCACGCAGGTCGCGAGGTGCCGGGAGAGATCGTCGGGGATCTCGGCGCCCTGCGAGCGGGAGACCGCGTCGAGCAGGCGGGCGAAGGCGCGGCAGTCGGAGTCCATCGGGCTGTCGATGAGGTTGCGCTGGCACCGGTCTCTGAACAGGCCGCGTACCTGGGCGAGTTCCTCGGCGGCACTGTCCGGGTCGAGGCCGAGCCGGCGGGCGACGACGGGCAGCGGCAGCGACTCCACGTCGGCCAGCCAGAGCAGGGCGGCGTCCGGTTCCTGCATGTCGCGCAGGGCGCGCAGCGCGAGCGGGCGGCGCAGCGGCGGGCCCACGTACCGGGCGGCCTTGTCGGAGTTGAGCCACAGTCTCAGGTCGGGGTCGAGATGGTTGCCGTGCCCGGTCTCCTCCCAGGACGCGGCGGTACTGCGAACTGCCGCCAGGAGCAGGGGTATCCAGGGCAGGCGGGGTATGCGGCGTCCGGTGCTGCGGGCTCCGAAGTCGGCGGCGCGGGCCGCGTGGATACCGTGCGTGAACGCCTCGGCGGCGAGTTCGGTGCCGGCGGACGCGCCGGACGTGCAGAGGTCGGCGTACGAGAGGACCGCGTCCCAGCACTCCGAGAACAGCGCTGCCTCGGCGGCGTCCTGAGGGGTCGGCAGATCTGGCATATGGGGGGACTCCAGCATCAACGGCTTGCACACGCCAACGTCAAGGTCAACTGACCCCAAGAACAGGGGAGTTGGGAACCGTTTTGCAAAACGGAGCCCGAGCTTTTCACGTTTCCCGCACAACTGACAAGCGACGTATTCACATGTCGTCACATGTCAACGCGGACTCGCCGTACGGGGTCCGGAGTTACTGGGAACCACGCGTGGTTCCCAGTCCCCCCATACGGTTCGAGGCGGTGTTCCGTTCAGACTTTCGACCCAGTTCTTCGACCCGGATCTCGACTCAGATCTTCGTCGCCGGCTCCCGGGCCGGCAGGCTGTCCATGAAGGAGCTGACGGAGAACACGGCACGGCCGGGGCCGGGTTCGCCGTAGCCGGGGGGCGAGTCGAGGCCGAAGTCGTCCATCGTCTGGCGATACGCCTGAAGCAACCGGATGTGGTACTCCAGCGGCGCGCCCTGGGGGTTGGCCTTGCCGAGCGGGGTCGTGGGCTCGGGGCACCAGGTGGTGAAGCGGGGCGTGATGCCCTGCGACATGAAGAAACGCAGGCCCTCGGTGGTCGACTCGATCGCCTCGTCGACCGTCTTGAAGCCGAACGGCTCGGCCATCTCCACACCCGCCACGAAATTGGGGATGACATTGCGCGCGCCGAAGATCTCCGCCGAGTCGAGGATGCGCTTGTGCCATTCGGCGCGGCCGACGTAGCGCTCCTTGCCGGGGCAGTGCAGCTTGAAAAGGTACTCGTCCCACACCTCGTAGTTGGGGTGGTAGATCTGCACGCCGTAGTCCTTGAAGCGCTGTACGTCGTCCTTCGGCAGCGCCTGGGCGACGACCTTGCCGATCCAGCGGCCCGGGAAGCGCTCCTCGATGGCCTTGGCGTAGTGGCCGTAGAAGTCGGCCTCGTCGCGGCCCTGGAGCTTGGAGGTGATGGCGCCGCCGGTGAGGGTGTAGGCGGTGGACGCCTTCGCCGTGTCGTACCGGTCGATGATCTCCAGGGCTTCGAGGACCTCCTCGACGTCCTTGACGCCGGTGTAGGGCCGCCCGGCCGCCTTGTGCTGGCGCCAGTTGTGGTTGATGTCGCAGTACTGGCACTCCTCCTTGGCGCCGAAGTACTGGCAGACCCGGAAGACGGTCAGGTAGATGAGGTAGCCCCACTGGATGGTGGGGGCGACCTCCATGACGGACTTCCCGTTGGAGAGCTTGTGCTTGTAGTACTCGGGCATCGGCGGCACGCCGACGTCCGAGATCCGCTTCCCGTCGAGGTAGAGGCCGAGCACGCCGTGCTCGTCGGCGGCCACCCGGTAGGGCGACGTCGGGTTCACGCGTACGGACACGACGGTCCGGCGCAGGTCGTACGGGCCGCCGGTGAGGATGATCTCCTCCGGCGGGCGGCGCAGCGCGGCCTCGCCCAGCTCGGGGAGGGTGCCGTGGTCGAAGGAGAAGATGAAGTACGACTTCGGCTTGACGTCGCCGCTCTCGTTGTCGCTGAGCGCGGACGGGTCGAAGGCCACACCACCCCTGAGCAGGTCCTCTTTGAAGACGGCCTCGCGCGGTACGTGCGGAAAGCGCTCCATCAGATCCTCGACCAGCGCGGTGCGGCTGCCCATCCCGTGTCTCCTCCAGCTCCGGCGGTATTCCGGCGTTCGACTCCTCACGGTATGCCCCCGCCTGCGTGTCCGTGGCCTCGGGGCCCCTCGGGCATGTCACACACCACTGCGTGAGAAGGTCGACACATCTGAGCGGAGGGACGGACCCGATGGCCGAGACGCTGACCAACTGGGCGGGCAACATCACCTACACGCCCAAGGAGCTGCACCGACCGCACACCCCGGCCGCTCTGCGGGCGCTCGTCGCGGAGAGCGCGCGGGTGCGGGTGCTGGGCAGCGGGCACTCGTTCAACGAGATCGCCGAGCCGGGCGACGGCGGTGTCCTGCTCTCCCTGGCCGCGCTTCCGCCGGAGATCGACGTCGACACCACGGCCCGTACGGTCCGGGTCGGGGGCGGGGTCCGGTACGCGGAGCTGGCCCGGGTCGTCCACGGGCGCGGGCTCGCGCTGCCCAACATGGCGTCCCTCCCGCACATCTCGGTGGCGGGCTCGGTGGCGACCGGTACGCACGGTTCGGGCGTCGGCAACGGTTCGCTGGCCGCCCCGGTGCGCGAGGTCGAGCTGGTCACGGCGGACGGTTCGACGCTGACGATCGCACGGGGCGAGGACGGCTTCGACGGCGCCGTCACCGCGCTCGGCGCCCTGGGCGTCGTCACCGCCCTCACCCTGGACCTGGAGGCGGACTTCGAGGTCGAGCAGTACGTGTTCACCGAACTGCCCCTGGAGGGGCTGGACTTCGAGGCCGTGGCGGGTGCCGCGTACAGCGTGAGTCTGTTCACGGACTGGCGCGGTCCGGGCTTCCGGCAGGTGTGGCTGAAGCGGCGCAGCGACCAGTCACCACCGGACTTCCCGTGGGCCGCGCCCGCCACCGAGGCGATGCACCCGGTGCCGGGAATGCCGGCCGTGAACTGCACGGAGCAGTTCGGGGTGCCGGGCCCCTGGAACGAGCGACTCCCCCACTTCCGGGCGGAGTTCACCCCGAGCAGCGGCGAGGAACTCCAGTCGGAGTACCTCCTGCCACGCCCGTACGCCGTGGACGCGCTGCGCTCCCTCGACACGATCCGGGACGTGATCGCGCCGGTCCTCCAGGTCTGCGAGGTCCGCACGATCGCCGCCGACGACCAGTGGCTGAGCCCGGCGCACGGGCGGGACAGCGTGGCGTTCCACTTCACCTGGGTCGCGGACACGGAGGCGGTGCTGCCCGTCGTACGCCGGGTCGAGACGGCCCTGAACCCGTTCGGCCCGCGTCCCCACTGGGGCAAGGTGTTCGCCGTACCGGCGGAGGTGCTGCGCGGCCGGTACCCACGCCTGCCGGACTTCACGGCCCTGGCCGCGTCCCTGGACCCCTCGGCGAAGTTCACCAACACGTTCGTACGGGAGATGCTCGGCGACTGATCCGCCGGGTGTGCCGCCAAGTGCGGGAAGACTTTCTTCAGCCCCTTTCCTAACCCCTTGTCGAACCTCCCCCACTGCCCATAACCTGGCGCGGCGCCGGTGCCGTCGCGCACGGGTCTGTCTGCACTGAGGTCTGCACGGCGAGGGGGCAAGCCCGGTGGTGAAGCGCACATCACGTGACATCCGCACCGCGAACCGCTATGAGGTGCTGCGCCAGATCATCGCCCACTCCCCCACCTCCCGCCAGGAGCTGGCGGCGGCCACGGGGCTGAGCCTGGCCACGGTCGCCACGCTCGTCGGTGAGCTGCTCGATCTGCGGATGATCACGGAGGTCGGGTTCGAGGACTCGGCGGGCGGCCGCCCCCGGGGGCTCGTGGCCGTCAACGCGTCGGGGGGCGCGCTGATCGGCGTCGACATCGCGGAGACGTACGTCCATGTCGAGCTGTTCGATCTCGCGCTGAACGTGCTGGCCCGCGCCGACGAGGACATGCGCCCCGGCGAGAGCCTGCCCGAGCAGGTGGTCAGCCATGTGGCCGCCGCCGTGGGCTCGGTGGTCGCGCAGGCCGGTATCGAGGGCGCGCGGGTGCTGGGCGTCGGGGTGAGCGTGCCGGGGCAGGTGGACCGGGACACCGGTGTCTCGGAGTACGCGCCCAACTGGGACTGGCACGACGTGCCGCTGCTCGACCTGCTGTCCGAGGTCATCGCCTATCCCCTCTACCTGGACAATCCGCTGCGCGCCGGCGCGGTGGCGGAGATGTGGTTCGGGGCGGCGCGCGGGCGCGGGGACACGGTGGTGGTCAACCTCGGTACGGGGGTCGGCGCCGGGCTCGCGCTCCAGGGCGGGCTGTACCGGGGGGTGAGCAACAGCGCCGGCGAGTGGGGTCACACCACGCTCGTCCTGGACGGACGGCTGTGCCGCTGCGGCAACCACGGCTGCGTGGAGGCCTATGTGGGCGCGCCCGGCATCATGGTGAACCTGCGGGAGATCGCCCCGGGGAGCAGTCTCCTGCACCCCGACGACCAGACCGCCACCATCGACGCACTGGCCCGGGGCGTGGACGAGCGGGACCCCGTGGCGCTCAAGGTCGTACAGGAGACGGCCCGTTACATCGGCGCGGGCATCGCGAACCTGGTCAACGTCCTCAACCCGGAAGTGGTCGTGCTCAGCAGCTGGGTGGCCCGCAGGCTCGGCGAACCGCTGCTGCGTGAAGTGCGCGAGGCCGTCGGGCGGCACGCACTGCCACGGCCGATGGCCGCCACCGAGATCGTCCTGTCCGCCATCCCCACCGATCCGGCGTGTCTGGGCGCGGCGACGTTCGCCCTCGAAGGCGCGCTGTCCTCGGCCACCCAGCGGTCGTCGTCCGCCCGGCGCACCGGCCCGATGCCCCTGAAGTAGGTCCGGGCCAGCAGCCAACCAGCCCTGCGCGAACCGCGGTTGACGCGGTCCGCGACTTCGTCGTGTCCGCCGTCGACCCGCTGCGTCCGACATCCCGAACGCCCGGCAACGTTTCGAACGGGCTTCGTCCAACCCCTTGCCGAAGCCTTAGCCGAAGGTTAACGTCCCGCTCCGCACCTCCTGTTTCAGCCACTCGGCGTTGAGCCCGTGGCCCGCAGCCGCACTAGAGACAAGGACGTCACCATGTCGGCCATGAGCAGCAACTGGGACCGCCGATCCATCCTCCGGGCCGCAGCCGGCCTGTCCGCCGCGGGCGCGCTGACCGCCTGCGGCGGCAACAACGGCCGCTCCGGCGGAGGCAGTTCGGGCAAGAACCTCACGCAGTTCTTCCACGCGTACGGCGAGGCGGGCACCGAGCAGGCCATCAAGAAGTACGCGAAGGCCTATGAGGGCGCGAACGTGACCACGCAGTGGATCACCGGCACCAACTTCGAGAGCAAGCTGTTCTCGTCGCTGCTCACCGACCAGGCGCCGGACGTCTTCGAGTTCCACCCGCAGCTCCAGCTGATCAAGAGCGGTCAGGTGGCGCCGCTGGACGACATCATCAACCCGGTGAAGTCCGACTTCAATCCGGCGGACATCAAGTCGCACACCGTCGACGGCAAGGTCTACGGCGTCCGGATGATCGACGACCCGCAGTTCTTCTACTACCGCAAGTCGCTGCTGGAGAAGGCGGGCCTGGGCGTCCCCCAGACCCTCGAGGAACTCGCCGAGGCCGCCGAGAAGCTCACCACCGACAAGGTCAAGGGCCTGTTCCTCGGCAACAACCTGGTGTCGACGAACTACGCCCTCGTCTGGGCGGCCGGCGCCGACCAGCTCAACGACAAGAACGAGATCGCGTACCACACGGACGACGTGGCCGCGGCGCTGAAGGTGTACCGCAAGATGTTCACCAGCGGCCATCTGCTCCTCGACGCCCCCGCCGACTACTGGGACCCCTCGGCGCTGGTCCAGGGCCTCACCGCGATCCAGTGGTGCGGTATGTGGGCGATGCCCGTGATGCAGAAGGCCCTCGGCGACGACCTCGGCATCTTCCCCTTCCCCTCGGCGGCCTCCGGCGCCAAGCCGGCCGTCTACAACGGCGGTTGGTCGATGTTCGTCAACGCCAAGGGCAAGAACGTCGACCTGGCCAAGGAGTACGTGAAGTGGCTGTGGATCGACCAGAAGGAGTACCAGGAGGACTGGGCGCTCAGCTACGGCTTCCACGTTCCGCCGCGCACCTCGCTCGCCGAGTCCGCCACCAAGCTCAAGACGGGCCTGCCCGCCGAGGGCGTCAAGCTCTTCACCGACTACGGGCGCTTCGACAACATCTCGTGGACCCAGGCCATGATCACCGCCCTCGAGGGTGTGATCGCCGACGCCGTCCGCAAGGGCGTCGATCCCGAGAAGGCGCTCGACACGGCGGACGTGAAGGTCAACCGCGAGCTCAAGACGCTCTTCGGATAGGCCAACGGACGGGCAGCGAACGGACAGGCATCGACATGTCGACCACCACGCGCGAACTCGCGCGCCCCGCCCCGGCCAAGGTCCCCAGGACCAAGCCGCGGCGGGGCGTGGCGGGCGCCACCCTCAACTTCTGGATCTTCACCGGCCCGTTCCTCCTCGGCCTGGTGATCTTCGTCTACATCCCCATCGGCTGGAGCCTGTGGCTCAGCTTCTTCGAGGCACGCTTCACCGTCACACCGGACAAGTTCGTCGGCTTCGACAACTACAAGTGGATGCTGACGAACGACTCGTTCGTCAAGTCCCTGGGGACCTTCACCGTCTTCGCCGCGATCATCGTGCCCGTCACCTGGGCGTTCTCCCTGGCGCTGGCGCTGATGGTGAACCGGCTGCGCTTCATGAAGGCGTTCTTCCGCTCCGTCTTCTTCCTGCCGGCCGCGTGCAGCTTCGTCGCCGCCTCGCTGATCTGGAAGATGTCCCTCTTCAGCGGCGTCCGGTTCGGCCTCATGAACACGATCCTCGGCTGGTTCGGCGTCGAGAACATCGCCTGGCTGGCCGACCCCAGCCCGCCCTGGTACTGGCTGGTCATCGTCACCGTACGACTGTGGCTGCAGGCCGGCTTCTACATGATCCTTTTCCTGGCGGCGCTCCAGAACATCCCGCCGGAGCTGTACGAGGCCGCCGCCATCGACGGCGCCAAGCCCGGCTGGCAGACCTTCCGGTACATCACGCTGCCCCAGCTGCGGGCGACCTCGACCGCCGTGATCCTGCTGCTGCTCGTGGCCGCCTACCAGGCCTTCGACGAGTTCTTCAACCTGCTCGCGAAGACGACCTGGGGCCGCCCGCCGCTCGTCGAGCTGTACTACATGGCCCTGGGCGACAGCCAGGACTACGGCGCCGGCAGCGCGGGGGCGGTCATCCTGACCCTGCTGATCTGCACGGTGACCCTGCTCCAGGGCAAGCTCATGGGCTTCGGAAGGGGGGAGCAGTCCAAGTGACCACCACCATCGAGACCCGCAAGGCCGACGCCGGGCCCCCACCGCCTCCCAAGCGCCGCGAACGCAGACGCGACCGGCGCGGCGTGATCGGCTCCACCGGCCTCTACCTCGCCACCGGCATCTGCGCCCTGCTCTTCCTCGTCCCCTTCTATCTGATCGTCCGCAACGCGCTGTCCACGGACGCCGAGATCACCGGCGAGAACTGGCAGTGGTTCCCCACCGACATCCAGTGGGGCAACATCAGCGAGCTGTTCAGCGACGAGACGGTCCCCTTCGCGCACTCCCTGTGGAACTCCTGGCTGGTCGGCGTCGGGCACACGATCGGCACCCTGCTGGTCTGCTCGCTCGCGGGCTACGGCCTCGCCCGTATCCCGTACAAGCACGCCAACAAGATCTTCTACGCCGTTCTGGTGACCCTGATGGTCCCGGCCGCCGTCACCTTCGTGCCCAGCTTTGTGCTGGTTTCGTCGCTCGGCTGGGTGTCGTCCTTCCAAGGGCTCATCGTTCCGGGGCTCTTCAGTGGTTTCACCTGCTTCCTGTTCCGGCAGTACTTCTTGGGGTTCCCGAAGGAGTTGGAGGAGGCGGCGCGCGTGGACGGGCTCGGTTACTGGAGCGCGTACTGGCGCATCGTCGTGCCCAACTCGCTGAACTTCTTCGCCGCTATCGCGACGATCACGTTCATCAGCGGCTGGAACGCCTTCCTCTGGCCCCTGGTCATCGGTCAGGATCAGGAGGCCTGGACGGTGCAGATCGCGCTGTCCTCGTACATGACCAACCAGACAGTCAACTTCCATCTGATCTTCATGGCCACGGCCGTATCGATCCTGCCCCTGGTGTTCGTGTTCCTCTTCCTCCAGCGCTGGCTGGTGCAGGGGGTCGCACAGACCGGCATCAAGGGCTGAGCCGCCCGCCCACCGGGCTGAACTAGGAGACCGATGTCCTCCCGCACCACGGCCACCTCGACCGACTACGTCGAGGACGTCTCACCCGGCAGCGGGGCCCTTCCGCCCCGCGCCTGGTACGCGTCCTCGGACGCCGGTTCGCTGTCCCTGAACGGCAGCTGGAGTTTCCGGCTGTCGCCGACCGCCGACGGAGCGGACGACTCGTTCGCCGCGCCGGGGTACGACGCCGGGGACTGGGCCGAGGTGACGGTCCCCGGGCACTGGGTCCTCCAGGGCGACGGGGCCTTCGGCTCGCCGATCTACACCAACCATCTCTACCCGTTCCCGGTCGACCCGCCCCGCGTGCCGACCGAGAACCCGACCGGCGACCACCTGCACGTCTTCGACCTGCCGTCCGACTGGCCCGACCTGTCGGACGGCGGGGCGGTGCTGCGCTTCGACGGGGTCGAGTCGTGCGCCCGGGTGTGGCTGAACGGCACGGAGATCGGCGAGTTCAAGGGCTCGCGGCTGGCGCACGAGTTCGCGGTCGGGAAGCTGCTGAAGCCGAGCGGCAACGTCCTCGCCGTCCGGGTCCACCAGTGGTCGGCGGGCTCGTACCTGGAGGACCAGGACCAGTGGTGGCTGCCGGGCATCTTCCGGGACGTCACGCTGCTGCACCGCCCGGCGGGCAGCGTCCTCGACTTCTTCGTGCACGCCTCGTACGACCACACGGCCGGTGAGGGCACGCTCCGCGTCGAGTCCGACATCGCCGGGCGCGTCACCGTGCCCGAACTGGACATCGATGTCAGGACCGGCGAGCCGGTGACGGTCCCCGTCGAGCCGTGGACCGCCGAGACACCCCGCCTCTACGACGGTGTGCTGGTCACGGCCGGTGAGCGGGTGCCGTTGCGCATCGGCTTCCGGACCGTCGAGCTGTCCGACGGGCTGATCAAGGTCAACGGCAAGGCGATCCTCTTCAAGGGCGTCAACCGCCACGAGTGGCACCCCGAGCGAGGCCGCGCCCTCGACCTGGAGACCATGCGGGCCGACGTACTGCTGATGAAGCGGCACAACCTCAACGCCGTCCGCACCTCGCACTACCCGCCGCACCCGGCCTTCCTCGACCTGTGCGACGAGTACGGCCTGTGGGTCATCGACGAGTGCGACCTGGAGACCCACGGCTTCACCGAGCAGAACTGGCGCGACAACCCCGTCGACGACGACCGCTGGACCCCGGCCCTCCTGGACCGCGCGTCCCGGATGGTCGAGCGCGACAAGAACCACCCGTCGGTCGTCATCTGGTCGCTGGGCAACGAGGCCGGCACCGGACGCGGGCTGACCGCCATGGCCGAGTGGATCCACAGCCGCGACAGCTCCCGGCTCGTGCACTACGAGGGCGACTGGGACTGCCGCGACACGGACATGTACTCCCGCATGTACGCCGACCACGCGGAGACCGAACGCATCGGCCAGGGCCAGGACGGCGGCACGCAGAAGCGCCGCCAACTCCCCTTCATCCTCTGCGAGTACGGGCACGCCATGGGGAACGGCCCCGGCGGCATCGCCGACTACCAGCGGATCTTCGAGGCCCACGACCGCATCCAGGGCGGCTTCATCTGGGAGTGGATCGACCACGGCATCAAGGACGAGCGGTTCGGCTACGCGTACGGCGGCGACTTCGGCGAGGAGCTGCACGACGGCAACTTCGTCTGCGACGGCCTGATCTTCCCGGACCGCACGCCCTCCCCCGGGCTCGTCGAGTACAAGAAGGTCATCGAGCCGGTCCGCATCACGGGCGACGGCACGGACGGGACGGTCCGGGTCACCAACGCCTACGACTTCGCCGACCTCTCCGCACTCACCTTCGAGTGGTCGTACGACGTCGACGGCACAGCGGTCGAGACGGGCACCCTGGCGGTGCCCGCGACGCTGGCTCCCGGTGAGTCGGCCGACGTGAAGCTGCCCGAGCCGCCCGCCAAGGCGCGGGGCGGTGCCGAGTCGCTGTGGACCGTACGGGCGCTGCTGGCGGACGAGTCGGCCTGGGGCGAGCAGGGGCACCAGGTCGCCTGGGGTCAATTCCCGGCGTCCGCACGCCCGTTGCCGACGGTCACCGCCTCGGCCGCGCCCGCCTCGGCCGACGGGGTCGTCACCCTCGGCCCGGGCACCTTCGACGCCCGCACGGGCGCGCTGAAGTCGATCGGCGGCCGCGAGGTCCAGGGTCTGCGCCTCGACGTGTGGCGGGCGCCCACCGACAACGACTTCGGCGCGGCCTGGCAGCCCGACATCCGCTACGGCGTGCTGTGGCGCAAGCTGGGCCTGCACCGGATGCAACACCGCCTGGACTCCGTGGAGTTGGGCACGGACTCACTGACGGTACGGACCCGGGTGGCGCCCGCCGCCGCCGAGGTGGGCCTGAACACGGCTTACCACTGGACGTCCGACGGCGACAGGCTGAAGCTGACCGTGACCGTCGATCCGGAGGGCGACTGGACGCTGCCGCTGCCGAGGCTCGGCATCCGTCTGGGACTGTCGGCCGCGGACCGGGTGACCTGGTTCGGCGGCGGCCCCGGTGAGGGCTACCCCGACACCGACGCGGCTTCCATGCTGGCCCGTTGGGAGTCCACGGTCGACGACCTCCAGACGCCCTACCTCCGCCCGCAGGAGAACGGCGCCCGGACCGACGTCCGTTGGGCGGAGATCGGCGGACTGCGGGTCGACGGCGACCCGGAGTTCTGGTTCACGGCCCGCCGCTGGACGAGCGAACAGCTCGACGCGGCCGAGCACCTCACCGACCTCGCCCCCGGCGACACGGTGTGGGTCAACCTCGACCACGGCCAGCAGGGCATCGGCTCGCAGTCCTGCGGGCCGGGCGCGCTTCCGCAGTATCTGCTGCGAGTTCAGCCCGCCGAATTCTCCGTTGTCTTCTCGGTCATCGACGACTGAGTATGTTACCGGTCACACGGCCGTTCGGCTCCCCAGCCGGACGGCCGTGTTCGTGCGTCGCAAGCTCCCGGAGGTTCCCTGAGTGAGTGGTTCCATCGAGGTCCGCGGCCTGTCCCGGACCTTCCACACCACCGTGCGGCGTCCCGGTTTCACCGGCGCGCTGCGCTCCCTCGTCCAGCCGGAACGGGTCGCGAAGGACGCCGTCTCCGACATCACCTTCGACGTGGCGCCGGGTGAACTCCTGGCCCTGCTCGGCCCGAACGGCGCCGGCAAGTCGACGACCATCAAGATGCTCACCGGCATCCTCACCCCCACGTCCGGCGAGGCACGCGTCGCCGGCGTGGTGCCGTACCTGGAGCGGGAGCGCAACGCCCGCAACATCGGGGCGGTGTTCGGCCAGCGCACCCAGCTCTGGTGGGACCTGCCGGTACGCGAGTCGTTCTCGATCCTCCGGGACATCTACGAGATACCCAAGCCCGAACACGACGTACGGCTGCGGGAGTTCGACGACCTGCTGCAACTCTCCACGTTCTGGGACACCCGAGTACGGCACCTCTCTCTGGGCCAGCGGGTGCGCTGCGACCTGGCGGCGGCGCTGCTGCACGACCCGCCGGTGGTGTTCCTGGACGAACCCACGATCGGCATGGACGTGGTGGTGAAGGAACAGGTACGGGAGTTCCTGCGCCACCAGGTGGAGGAACGCGGCCGGACGGTGTTGCTGACCACACACGACATGACGGAGGTCGAGCGGCTCGCCGAGCGGGTCGTCCTCGTCAACCACGGCCGGCTCGTGCTGGACGGCACGCTGGACGAGATCAAGAAGAGGTTCGGCTCGACCTGGCAGGTCCGGGCGACGCTGGCCGACCCGCACACGGAGGTGGCGGCACTCCCCGGCATCGCGCTCCTGCGCCGCGAAGGCCCGCAGGTGGTCTTCGGCCCCGAGGGCCCGTCCGCTCCGACGGTCCACCAGGCGCTCAAGCGGGTCATCGAGCGGTACGAGGTGACGGACATCGCCCTCGACGAGGCCGACCTGGAAGACGTGATGCGGGCCGCGTACGTCCACGCCGAGGCCCCGACACCGGGCGAAGGCGGCTGACATGGCCGTCCTGCACGCCTGGCGGGCCACCAGGGTCACCCCCCTCGGTGAGCTGCACGCCCCGCCCCGGATGACCGCCGCCCTGGTCCGCCTGACCGTCCAGGTGGTCCTGGTCGCGTCCCTGTGGAACGGCCTGTACCAGCAGACCGGTACGACGGCAGGCCTCGACCGCGAGCAGGCGGTGACGTACGCCGTGATGGCCGTACTCGCCTCCCGCCTCAGGGAGTTGGACCAGTACGCGGGCCGCGACTCGGTGCTCCAGCACATGCACTTCGGCACGATCGTGTACTGGTACCTGCGCCCGCTGCCGCCCCAGCGCTACTACGCACTGCGGGCACTCGGCGAGCAGTTGTACGGGTTCGCCTGGGCGCTCGCCGGGTACGCGATCTGCCTGGCCGTCGGGGTGATCGAGCCGCCCGAATCGGCGGCCGTGGCAGGGGTGTTCGCGCTGAGCCTGCTCCTGGGCCAGCTGGTCCTGTATTACGTCATGCTGGTGATAGACCAGCTGTGCTTCTGGACGCTGCGCAACGGCGCCGCGATGCTCATCCTGATCTTCGCGCAGAACCTGCTGTCCGGGGTGTACGCACCCCTGTGGTTCTTCCCGGACTGGTTCATCACCCTCAGCGCCTTCCTGCCCTTCCAGGCCACACTGAGCGTGCCGCTGTCGCTGTACGTGGGGCGCATCCCGCTCTCGGACGCCGCGTTCCAACTCGCCGTGCAGACCGGCTGGATCGTCCTCCTGGCCCTGTTCACCCGGTTCCTGTGGAGCCGGGCCGCCCGACGTGTCATCTCCCAGGGAGGCTGAGCCCGTGAACGCTGTCCGCATAGCGTGGCGCATCACGCGCCTCAACTTCCGCGCCCAGCTGGAGTACCGCTCCGAGTTCCTGCTGATGATCGCGATCGGCGCCGTCTGGCAGGTGTCGGTCATCGTGTTCGCGACGGTGCTGCTGACCCGGTTCACCGGGATGGGCGGCTGGGACAGCTCGGAGGTGCTGCTGATCCCGGCGACCCGGATGCTGGCGCACGGCATCTTCGTGTTGTTCCTCGGGAGGATGCACGGCATCGGCAAGATCATCCAGGAGGGGATGATCGACACCTATCTGGTCCGCCCGATGCCGGTGTACCGCCAGGTCCAGTTGTCCGTCTTCCCCACCAACGCCATCGGCGACCTGACGGTGGCCGTCGGCCTCATGGTCGGCGCCCTGTCCCGCAGCAACCTGGACTGGACGGCGGGCCGCATCTCGTACCTCGTCGTCTGCGTCCTCGGCGGAATGCTCCTGGAGGCGGCCCTGTTCACGGTGGTCGCCTGCGCGTCGCTGCGCTTCCCGGCCGCCGACTACTGGGGCCGCTGGCTGGAGGAGCTGCTCGGCACGTTCGGCAGCTATGCGCTGAACGTGCTCCCCAGGGCGGTGAGCGGCCTCCTCACCTTCGGCCTGCCGCTCGCGTTCGTCGCGTACTTCCCGGCGGCGGTACTGACCGGGCACGGCGACGACACGGGGGTGCCGTACTGGCTGGCGGCGGCGTCGCCGGCGCTGGGATTGGTGGCATTTCTGGGGGCGCGGTGGCTTTGGCGGTGGAGTTTGGGGCACTACACGGGGGTCAACGGGTAGCAGGCGCGGGGGCCCAGTCCGGCGTACGTGGGGCGCAGCCACATCGGGTCAGGATTCAACCGCCGCCGAGATTCGCGGCCATACCGGCCTTTTGGCGCGCCCGCCACAGCTTCAACAGGACTGAGAGGTCGTCAAGTCCGTTTCTGGTAGTGGCCTCACCCGGATTGGGCGAGGAAGCCTTGGCGGGCAAGACGTCCGAGGCTGCTTCGGGTGGCGTTCGGGCTTGGGTCGCCGGTGGCCAGGCCCAGCACTTGTGCCATTCGCGGAGCCTGATTGCCTGGTCAGGGTGCTGGTTGAAGGCGCTCACGATGGCCTGGTAAGCGCTGTTCGACTCGGGGGCTCGGGTTCGGCACCTGCCGGTGCGATCTCCACGATGGTCTTTCGGGCGGTAGCCAGGTCCGTAAGCCGTGTTTCGGTCTCGGCCAGGGAGGCGGTGAGGTGTTCGATCTGGTCGCGTAGTTCTCCAGCCCGGTGGTGGTCTCGTCGTGCTGGACCTGGAACGTTGCCAGAAGGTCGGTGACGTTCACGCGGCAGGTAGTGAGCGTTTCGCGGGTTGCTGGCCCACACATGACCCACGGCCCCCTGTCTACAGGGTGAAACGTCAACCGTTGTCGTCGGTGGGCGCCCACCCCACCGCAAGCAGATGTGAGCTTGCGGCGAGCAGCTCCGGGTCCGACTCAGCCGCGCGGCCGTCATGGCGGACGCGATCAGGTCATCGGTGAGCCCCACCTCACGGCGGCTGTGGCAACTGGCGCGCAGTACAGGGCAGCGAGTCAGAACTCAGGTGCACGGGCAGAGCGATCGGCGCAATGATGTACCCGGGCCTGCGTCCCCTGTCGGTGATAGCTCCGCGGCAGGCCTGAGGAGTTCCCTCATGGTTCACGGACGTCAC
Source organism: Streptomyces sp. NPDC002156 (assembly GCF_053593675.1). Lineage (NCBI taxonomy): Bacteria > Bacillati > Actinomycetota > Actinomycetes > Kitasatosporales > Streptomycetaceae > Streptomyces > Streptomyces sp. NPDC002156. The sequence continues at coordinate 15,952 of NZ_JBSFDA010000029.1, forward strand.
AGTTTCCAACTGTCCTTCGCTCTGATCGACTGCACAGGGTGCGGCGCCTCCCGCATCCGCAGCGTGACGTGTCCTGACTGCGGCAAGCGACCAGCGCCATGGGAGATCAATGACAAGGCCGCTGCGCGAACTGCAGCCATCCAGGAGTCGGCCCTACTCCTGGACCGGTCAGAAACCCCACCCACCGTTGGGTCTTTCACTCTTGACGACGTCCAGCGAATGTTCGAACGTCTAGAAGACTGGATGCCAGAATTCTTCCAGGCCATGGGTGCAGTTAGCGCAGGAGATCCTAATGCCGATGCGAAAATTCATTCTGCGATACAGGGAATTTCCGCAGAACGCGCACTGCTAGCAGCAGCTCCCCGCCTACGCCCTTGGGTGCTCATTGTCGAATATGTAGAGATGTGTGTTTCACAGTTTATTCGCATGGCTCGCTGCTATCTACAAGCCCTAGGTGCGACTACACCCTTGACGGCGCAGAACAAATCAGACGAAGCTCAGAGTCATCTGGATGCAGCGACTCTTACGATGGAGGAATTGGGGCGCTACGTAAGTCTGCTTGGATCCTTGATGATTTCCGAGCGAACCGAAGACAAGCTCACTATCCTCGTCCAGCAGGCTCAGCAAGACTTCGACGTCTCGGACATCACTGCCCTATTCTCTGCCGCCGACCAATCCCTAGCCAGCGTAATTCAAGCAACCGGAGTGCCCGGCGGCGGCCTCGGCCTTCAGTTTGCACTTCAGGACGTTGCTGCACGCTTTTACGGGGATCAGCAACGCTTCCGTAATGTCGTGAAGGAAAGCTACAAACTGCTTTCCCAGCACCCGTCCTTGTTGTCAGCACTCGCCACTTCCCAAGACTTCCTGCCGGACCTGCAAGAAAGCCTGTTGGAGCTGCATGACGCATCCGCACAAGTCATGCACGCCGTCAACGGTCAATCGATTCCCCGTCAAGTTGGTCGCGCTTTCGTGGATGTTGCCGCAAGTTTGGTAGAAGGCCCGGGTCAACTGCTCGCTATCGCTCTGCTCGCGGGCACCGGTCGAAAATCACGGCCGTATGACAAGCTCCGCCAAGACAACGCGACCGAGCTGCTACGTGCCGTCCGAAAGCACCTGGACTTGGAGCCACTGGTACAGGGATTCAACCTCGGCGTTCGGACAGCCCAAGCCCATCGCATGGTGCGCTACGAAGACGACGGCATCACGATTGACACCAAGGGCGGCTCAGGGAAACTGAGCTGGCACGAACTTGCTGATGAAATCCTCATGGCCTACGAGAGCGCGATGGGCTGCATGGTGGGACTGCAGGTCGCCTTGGCCGAGTCCGGAATATCAGCGCACAGTGCCGACGCCTATAGGGCGTTTGGAATTTCAGCAGCCAGCATGGCCACAATCGGACTCATCTCAGAAGGTTGCGAGAACGTCTCAATCAGCGAGCAGCCAGGCTCTTGGGTAGTAGAGCTGACGCCGCCGCCGACCGCTAAGCTCATCCAACTAGCAGCTGGAATTGCAGCACTGCTACCGGACGAGATCTTGACGTTGACTTTCACTGCCAAGCAAGATTCTGCATTCCATGTCATATCTGGCCCCGCGGCGCCACTGAGAGCATTCTCTCTGGGCGACATTGACGGAGATTCCTACGGGATAGCCACGATCCGGGTGCTTCATTCTTGGGAATATGATGGCAAGCCGTGTCTCACTCCTGCGGTCATGAGACGTTGGGCGGCATATCAAATTCATCTGACACAGCTCGATGGTGCAACCAATCCCATTCCAAGGATGCGCACACTTCGAAGCCTCGCCCTGGAAGTCGGAGACGAAGAATTGGCCGAAACAATTACGGCTACCATGCGATCACTCAGGCTCGGCGATGATACCGATCCTGACACCGCAATACTGGCAGGGAAAATTTCCGCTTGGGGTAATAAAACGGTTGGATTCACCTTCCCATAAGCACCGCCAATCGGATGCCGAGCGCAGAATCTGACTATCTGTCAGGGTGCATGCGCATCGCCTACTCCCGCCCCACGCCCCGACCGCTCACCCCATGCCCGTAGGCGAAGGTCAGCCGTTGGCGGCGGGCGCCGGTCCCACCGCGAGCAGATGAGAGCTGGCGGCGAGCAGCTCCGGGTACGGCTCAGCCATCCGCGCGGCCGCCATAATGGAATCAATCAGGTCATATGCCAGCCCGTCGCCCGGCTGCTACTCGACCGCTTTCACGAGCGACCATGCCGGACCCTCGATCCCGAACACCTTCACGTCGGTAAGCCTCGACTCCCGAAGCGCATCAGCAAGCTCCTCTCCGCGATGGAAGTACGCCATGGTGAAGTGCTCACCGTCGTGCACCGCAGTTCGGGGGATCTTCGCGACGGCCCCTTGCATGCGCTCCGTGTGCAGGTGCGCGTACGTGACGTGCTCGAACAGCGAGGCATATCGGTTGATCGCCGCTGCAGCCACCAACCCGCCCGGCTTCACGACGCTTCCCTCAGACACCGAGAAATCCGCCGATCAGTGGGGTGAGTTGCTGCTCGGGGAGAGCCGCCCCGAGGTGGCCGACGGCTGGACGGATGACGGAACGTCGTACGAGTCTCGAGGGCTCAAGCGTCGGGCTCGCGGGGCTACTCAGTCCGTGCCGATTCCACCGCGGCCCTCGTCAAGATGCTCCGTGACCACATCGCCGCGTACGGCACCGCGCCGGACGGTCGGCTCTTCCGAGCGGCAAGAGAGGGGCGCGTGCGTTCTACGGAGTACAGCGAACTGTGGAGCGCTGCCCGAGTCAAGGCTCTGACCCAGCAGGAAGTGGCGTCGCCGCTCGCAAACGTGCCGTACTCATTGCGGCAAGCCGGGGTCTCGCTGTGGATCAAATCGGGGGTGGACCCCACAGAGGTAGCGGCTCGGGCAGGACACAGCGTCGCGGTGCTCTACCGCTTCTACGCCAAGATTCTTAAGGGGATCAGAGGCGCTCCAACCAACTGATCACCAAGGGTCCTGCCGACGACCAGTAGGCCCGATTCCTGGCCCACAGATGGCCCATACGTACCGGTCAAAGGTGGGATACACGCGAGTCGGGGTGAGCACAGAAAGGGTGTCTCTCAGCGAGAGACACCCCTTCTGACCTGCAAGGCTTCTGACGTGGCGGAAGCGGTGAGATTAGAACTCACGGTGACATCGCTGCCATGACGGTTTTCAAGGCCGTTCCCGTAGGCCACTAGACAACCCACGCCCCGTTCACCCCAGAACCTGGCCATACTTCTCGGCGAGTTCATGGAAACTGCCCGCGCGACCTCGGAAGACGACGACAACGAGCCGAACCAAGTCTTCAGTCCTCCAGGTCGATGACGAAATCCACCACCGTGGTATCTCCGCGCCTCACGATCGGGTGGGCGACCTCCACGATCCGGCCGCTGTCGGCAATGTGGCGCCGGGTGTAGCGCAGCACCGGCACTCCCGTACCGATCCGGAGCGTCTGGGCCTCCTGCTCCTTGGGCATGCCCGTCGTGAAGGACTCGGTGATCCTCGTGATGCGGATGCCGAGGGAGGCCATCTGTGCCCTAGTCCCGCCCGGCCACGGTTCGTGGATCGGATCAGCCACCGGGGTCCCCTCCACGTCGCTCCAGCGGACGTACGAGGTGCTCATCTGGGTGGGGTGGTCGTTGTCGTAGAAGACGAAGTGCCGGGCAAGTAGGCGCTCGCCGACCTCGCACTCGAAGAGGGCCGCCAGGTCTGGTGTCGCTGCCACCCGCTCGAACCTCTTGTCCAAGCGGTACTCGCTCCAGCCGATTCCCTGGTCCCGGGTGTACGGCGTGGACGGAGCGCCGGGCTTGTTGCGGTACCGGTCCGCGGCCATGCGGTGCACAGGAGGCGTCTGCCGTACGAGCGTTCCGGCCCTGGCCCGTGTCTCGATCAGCCCCTCGTTCCGTAGGAGCGCGAGGGCGTTGCGGATCGTCGTCTCCGACACGCGGTAGTGCTCCGAGAGCGCGGGGAGGGTCGGGATCTGGTCGCCCGCGCTGAACTCACCGGACGAGATGCGACGACGCAGTTCAGCAGCGATTCGCAAGTACTCGGGCTGTGCCACTGACCTACCACCGTTTCGAGTGATCGCTGCTTTCTGTGCACACATATTGCCCCGACCGGCTTGACCAACGCCAACCCTGCCCGCCAATCTGTGCACAGATAAGAGTTATCTGTACTCAGAAAGCCGTGGCTACCAGGGGACAAGCATGCCCGAAACGGGTCAATCATGGCGTCGAGAGTTCAAGGCGCACCCTGTCGAGGCCCGTCAGGTCCGTACATGGGTGGCCAGTCGCCTGGAGCATCCGTACGCCGCGCAGGTCGCTCACGAGCTGTTCGCATCCGTTCTCGCCACGGGGACCGAAGCGATCGAGATGACGCTCTCCACCGCAGGCCTCCGCATCCGGATCGCGGCGGCCGGCTCGGTGGAACTGAGCGTCCTGCACAGCCACGGCCCCGGCTTCCAGATCGTCAGCGCCCTCTCCGCCCAGTGCGGCGTCAACACCGACGGCCACGGGCTGTGGGCTCTGCTCAGCGCGAAGGACAAGACGTGAAAGCAATCATCAGAGCAGCAGAGTGGACACTCGGGCCCGAGGCCGCCGAGGGTGCCCCCAAAGAGCCGCTGCACGAGACCGAGTGCACGACGTGCGGAGAGCAGTCCGGGGCCACAGAGGGCGAGCGCCTCCCAGCTGAGGTCTGGGCTCTGAAGCACACCGGCGCCAACCCGACGCACCGGACCTACCGCGCGATCATCACAAGCTTCTGGCGGGTCGTTCCCTCCGAGGGCAACCCCTACCGCGAGTTGGAGGCGCCGTGACCGACGCGAAGCCGAAGGTATGGGTTGGCGACCAGGTTCACGACGTCAACACCGACAAAGAGGGTGTGGTCACCGACGTGAAGTCGGACGGGACTTATGTCCTGCGCCCCCTCTACGTGCGGTTCCGCACATGGACGGTCCCCAACGCGGACGAACTGGAGGTCACCCTGTCTCGCGACGAGCAGATCAGGCGGCGCCGGGAGGAGTCGTGACCGAGTTGCCCAAGCGCGTCCCGACGGATCGCCTCGGCGTCCTGGTCGCGGCGTACGAGTACGAGATGGGCACCTGCTTCCGCTGCTCTCTTCGCCGAGTGCAGGTGACCCGCTTCGGCGAGATCACGAGCAACGAGGGCGAGACCCCGCCGTACGCCTGCCGAGAGTGCGTACAGGAGTTGCTGACCATGTACGAGCGCGCCCTGGAGCGGATGAACACCCAGCCCCGGATCATCCAACTCCCCCGAACCCCTCGCGGAGCAGAGGCCAACTGACCCAGATAGCTCCCCCCGCCCGGGGGCACACGAGTAGGCAGGTGTGGGCTGGAGCCTCACTGCAGTTCCAGCCCACACCCTCGGCTCAGTGATCCGCGCAGCACGGTGTCGGGTCGGCCACCTCGAACGGCACCAAGGTGCCGCCGACGGCGGGCATGGCGGCGAGGACGAGTTCGCCGCCCTGCCACTGCGGCCGCACATGACCATGCGTCACCAGGGTTTGCCCGGCGGGTGGTTGGCCCGGAGTGCCCAGTACCGTCACCCGGCCGATCGCGCTCCGGGTCAGCAACTCCCCTACCGTCAGCGTGCCGTTGAGCGCGTCGGCGCCCGGGTAGACGACCGCACGGCCCACCTCGTCGGGAACCCCGGGCCTCACCTCGTACCCCTGGGCCGTGAGCCGCTCCTCGGCGGTGCGCAGGAGCGGTTCCGACGGCAGGGTGAACGACAGGGCCACCCGGGGGCGTTCGCCCCGCACGAGATGCGTGCAGCCGAACGTGCCCTCGGGGAGGGCGAGTTCGGCCGCCAACGCGAGGAGGAGGTGGTCGGCCGCGCGGAGAGCCGACACCGAGGTGTCGGCCCAGATGGCGTGCGGGGTCACGAAGGCAGCACCCACACCGGGTTCGTGTAGAACCACAGGTCGCGCCACGGGTCCGCGTCGCCGACGACGTCGATGGCCGGGCCCGCCGGGTCGACCGCCGCGCCCAGCGAACCTACGGCGGACCGGTTGCCGTCGCTGCCGCGCAGGCGGACGTACAGCGGGCGGTCGACGCGGCCGAGGTCGTATGTGAGGCGGAGCGTGCCCGTGGGCTGGTTCACCTCGTACGTCTTGACGACCTTGGCCGAGGGAGCCGTGAAGGTGTCCCGGTCCGCGACCGGGCCGGTGACATCGCCCTGGATGACGTCCACCTTGGCCAACTTGGGCAGGAACCCGGCCCAGTTGGGGCCGTCGGCCAGTGTCACGTCCACCGTGAGCGTGACCTTCGTGCCTCGCTTCACGTGCAGCGCGCCGCCTAGCGTGCTCCAGCGGCCGGCACCCGAGACGCGGACGTCCAGGGCGTCGATCAGTTGGCCGTGGTCGACCCAGATGCGGCCGGCCCGGATGCCGTCCATGACGGCCGCGTAGGAGAAGCCGTCGGAGCCGACGTGGGTGCGGCTGTACTGGCCGGGCCAGTAGTCGCCCTGGGTGATGTCGATCTTGCCGCCGTAGGCCGGGTCCTCGTAGCGGCCGTTGGTTTCGAAGCTGCCGCCGGGGCCGCGTACCGCGGTGTCCGCGTAGACCTGGTGGGAGTCGGAGTTGGCGGTGATCCACCAGGGCTTGCCCTCGGCGATCAGGCTGTCCCAGAGGCCGCCGACGGTGGCGGTCATCCAGTCGAAGCCGCCCCAGGTGCGGTAGCTCTCCAGAGGGTAGCCGGGGAAGGAGTTGGCGCTCGGGTTGTTGTCGTAGATCCCTCGGGCGCGGCCCGGGCCGAGCGGGGCGGGCAGACCGGCGGCCTGGTGGCCGGGCGCGCCCTCGAAGCCGACGGCGATCTGGTGGCTCGCGGGGCTCGCGTCGCGCCAGGCGCGGATCTCGTGCGGGGAGTCGACACCGCGCCGCGCCGGGTGGTTGGCGAGCATCAGCGCGTCCTTGACCTTGCGCCGCTTCACCTGGTCGGAGAGGAAGGCCAGGCCCGCGACGGCGAGCGCCTCGTTGGCGGGCGTGGAGTCGGAGGCGTTCTTCACGCTGCCGTCGTAGTCGGTCTCGAACTGCTTGAGGACGGAGACCTCGTTGTTGCCGGGGTGCACGAACACCGTGGCGTGCTCGGCGCCCGGGATGTTCCACTCCAGGCCCTGGAAGACGAGGGTGTCCTCGTACGCGGCACGGGCCGCCCTGATGTCCGGGTTGACCTTGTCCACACCGATCTTGGCGTGCGTGGCCGAGCCGTGGTCGGTGATGACCAGCCAGTCCATGCCGTGCTTGGCGCCCTGGCGGACCTGGTCGACGACGCGGTACTTGCCGTCGCTGCTGTACTGCGTGTGGATGTGGTGGTCCCCGGTCAGCCACAGGAAGCCGCCTCTTCGGCGGGAGTTGGTGGTCGCGTAAGCGGGAGCGGCGGCCGTCGGGGCGACGACGCTCGCGGCTGCGAGGCCCGCGCCGAGCAGGCCGGCACCGCGCAACAGCGTGCGGCGCGACCGCTGTTCGGGGTTCAGTTCCTCGTCGGGCACGGACGTGTCGAGGGCGGCGGGCAGCGCCGTACCGTCCTCGGGACCGTGTGCGTGATGGTGGTGATGATCGCCGTGTCCGTGCGAGTGCCCGTGCCCCATGGCTGCGCCTCCTCAGTCACGCGGCGCCCGTAGTGCGCCGCCTGAGGAGAATCCGTGCGAAACATGAACCTTGACCGACCGGCGGGTGATCGCCGGGCGTCCCGGACGCGGCAGATCGCCTCAGCGCTCACTGTTCCCCCAACAGACCTTGTCCATCACACTGTTGGCCGTTGAACCTGAGCAGTGCTCACCTCTCGTCCCCATGGAGACACCCCCACCATGAGAAGACTCATCGGCACCCTCGTGGCCGGCGCGCTCGCGCTGACCGGGCTCGCCACCGCCGGCTCGACCCCGGCGGCAGCCGCCACCTCGGGCACCTTCAACGTCCTCACGTACAACGTCGCGGGCCTCCCCGAGCTGCTCAGCTCGGGAAACCCCGAGGTGAACACCCCGCTGATATCACCGCGTCTGGGCGCGTACGACATCGTCAACGTGCAGGAGGACTTCAACTACCACGCGGCGCTGTACGCGAACGACAACCACGCGTACCGCACGGCGACGAGTGGCGGAGTGCCCTTCGGTGACGGTCTCAACACCCTCTCGGACTACGCCTTCCAGGACTTCGAGCGGGTGCAGTGGAACGACTGCACCGGCACCAACTGCCTTACCCCGAAGGGCTTCTCGCTGGCCCGGGTGCGGCTCGCCGAGGGCGTCTACGTGGACGTGTACAACGCCCACCCCAACGCGGACGACACCGACGAGGCGCACGCCGCCCGCCGGGCCAACATCTCGCAGCTGTCCGCCTTCATCCAGGCCAACTCCGCGGGCAACGCAGTGATCGTCGCGGGTGACACGAACACCCGGTACACCCGCGCGGGCGACAACATCCGCACGCTCGTGGCGGACAACGGCCTGACGGACGCCTGGGTCCAGCTGGTGAAGGGCGGTGTGCAGCCGACGCAGGGCAGTGACGCGCTGCTCTGCCCGACGACCGCGCCGACGAACGACTGCGAGGTCGTCGACAAGATCTTCTACCGCGGCAGCAAGCTCGTGAACCTCTCCGCGACCCGCTACAACAACGAGTGGGCGTCGTTCCTGGACTCCGCGGGCGCCAACCTCTCCGACCACTTCCCCCACACGGTCGACTTCTCCTGGACGCTCCCCTCGAACCTGCGCGCGAGCGACTTCTTCGGCGGCCCGCACGGTACGGCCTTCAGCGACGCCGACGACCTCCCGGCGACCCGCTCGCCCCGCACGCTCACCCTGCGCGGCGGCTCCCGGCTGGACGCGGTGTCCCTGACGCACGACGGCGGCACGACCCTCACCCACGGCGGTACGGGCGGCACGGCCACCTCCCTCACCCTGGCGTCCGGTGAGCACCTCACCTCGGTGAAGCTGACACAGGGACAGAAGGACGGCAGGACAAGGATCTTCTCGGCGGCGTTCACCACCGACAAGTCCCGCACCCTGACCTCCGGCACGGCCACGTCGGACACGACGACGTTCACGGCACCGTCGGGCTGGCAGATCGTCGGCTTCACGGGCCGCTCGGGCGACGAGATCGACAAGCTGGGCGTGGTGTACGCGCCGATCGGCTGAGTGCCGCCCTCTCCCGTTGTCGCCGGTCGGTCAGTGTGCCGGTACGGCGGCAACGAGAGCCGGGGGTTCCGTCCTCGCGGCGGGGGACACAAGGGCGCGGTAGCCCGGCCGGGCGGGCGGGTCGGGCAGGTCCAGGGGGCGCCAGGAACGGGCGTACGACGGGACCCTCTGCCCGCCCGAGAGCAGGAACGCGACCGGCTGCCGTACGCCCGCCCCGGCCAGTGCCTCGGGCGTGATGGAGGCGTCATGGCCGGTGGCCTGGCGGGAGGCGCAGCCCAGGAGGAAGGCGATCCGGACCGCGTCGTCGCCGGTGAGGACGCACGGCGGCCGTACGCCCTGGGCGCGCAGTACGGCGGCGACGCGGGCGTTGGCGGCGAACGTGGCGCGGGCGCGGTCGGTCACGCCGTCGAGGACGCGGTACTGGACCGCCAGATGTACGGCGAGGGCCGCGACGACGAGCGCGACGACTGCCGGGCGTCGGCGTGGGCGGGCGCAGACCCGGACCAGGGCGTACGCGGCGGGCAGGGCCAGCAGGGCGTACGCCGGGAGCAGGAACCGGGGTGCCGCGTAGCCGACGGTGAACAGGTAGGGCGCGGCGAGCGTCGCGCCGACCGCCGAGGCCAGAAGGATCGGGGTGCGCTGCCCGGTGCGGGCCGCCGCACGGACGCCGCCCGCGACGACCAGGGGCAGCGCGAGGAACCACAGGGCGCCGACGGGGTGGCTCAAGGAGCCGTCGCAGGGGCGGCACAGGGTACGGCCGCCCAGGGCACGCGCGTGGTCGTCGACGGCGAAGTACCAGCCCAGGTGCCCCTGGATCTCGCTGGCCCGCGCGAGCCGGGCGCCGAGTCCGCCGTATGCCGCGTACGCCTCGACGACCCACTCGGCGCAGCCGAGCACGGCGGAGCCGACGAGGACGGCGAGCAGCAGCGTCCTGCGGCTGTTCCGCACCGACAGGGCGGCCACGGCGAGCGGCAGGGCCAGCCATACCGCGTCCGTCGGGCGCATCAGCGCGGCCAGTGCCGTGCCCGCGCCCAGGCCGATCAGCGCGCGGCGGTCCCCGGGATCGCGGACGGCGCGCAGAAAGCAGCCGACGGCCGCGAGCGCCCCGAGGGCGACCCAGAGGTTGGGCATGGCCTGCGGACCGTAGAAGACCGTGACCCACAGGCTCGCGAACAGCGCGCCCGCGACCGCGAGCACGGGAACCGGCAGCAACTTGCGCCACACCCACAGAGCCACGAAGAGCCCGCAGCCGGAGAGCAGGGCGAGGTAGACGCGGAGCGCCTCGGTGGAGGTGGTCCACGCGGCGACCGGTGCCACCAGGAAGGTGATGCCCCGCGCGCGCGGAGCGCTGAAGAACGCCGCCGGGGCTTGTGGGCTGATCTGACTGACGTACACGGTCTCGTCCCAGCCGAGCCCCACGCCGGGGACCGCGAGGGCCAACTGGACGAGGGTGAAAGCGCCGGCCACGGCCAGCAACCAGGGCAACGGGCGTGCGGGCGCCGTCGTCCGGGGGCCAGTGCCCGGTCCCGGGGCCGCCTCCCGCGCCTCGGGACGCAGCACGCCGCCTTGATGCCGCGCGAGAGAGACCGAGCGTGATTCCTGCATGGCCTCCACGCTGTGGGCCGGGGGAAGGGCTCACCACGCGGGGGCAGGCAGTCGGCGGAATGAAAGCACCGGCAAGGGTGCGAAGGGGCTCATCGACGGCGTACGGGCCCACGTCCCGTAAATCATTGCGCCCCGGGCCTTCCCAGCCGGTAACTTCAGGAGGATGAGTGATCACTACGACGTGCGCGGCTCCGGCCCCGTCCTCCTCATCCTCCCTGGCGGCGCCGGACATCCCATGGGCCTCGACGACTTCACGGCCCGCCTCGCAGAACGCTTCACCGTCGTGACGTACGACCCGCTCGGCCTCGCCCACGGCCAACTCGGCAAGCCCGTGGGGGAACAGCGTGTCGAGTGGTGGAGCGAGGGCGCGGCCCGGGTGCTGGACGCGGTGCTGCCCGAGGGCGAGTCCGCGTACGTGTTCGGCACCAGCGCCGGTGCCGTCCCCGCGCTCGACCTGGCGGCCCGGCACCCGGACCGGCTGCGGCACGTGGTCGCGCACGAGCCGCCGGTCGTGGGGGTCCTGCCCGACGCCGAACGGCAGCGGGCCATGTTCACCGACGTGTACGACACCTACCGCAAGCACGGCCTGGAGGCCGCCGCGGCCAGGATGAACGCGGGCCTGGAGGAACGCCCGCCGACTCCCCCGGAACCGGGCCCGGAAGCCCAACCTCTCTCCCCCACCGACGAGTTGGCCAACCCGATGGCCCTCATGATCACCCGCGTCCTGGTGCCGTTCACCTCCTACGACGCCGACCTCGCCGCCCTCTCCTCCGCCCCTCCCCGGCTCACCCTCGCCGCGGGAATCGACTCCGTCGACCAGCTCCTGTACCGCACCGCCACGATCCTCGCCCGCCGCACCGGGAACGCCCTCCGCCAGTTCCCCGGCGGACATCTCGGGGGACTCACGCACTCGGCGGAGTTCGCCGCACGACTCACGGAGACACTGGTCCCGGTGGGCTGATCCGGTTCGGTCGCGCGCATCCGTGGCGCTGGTGCCCCAGGGCCACCACTTCGTCGTACGAGGGTGCCTCGCCCTTCGGCACCCGCCCGGCCCGGATGTCGGTGAGCGCCTCCACGGCCGCGCCGAGCGCCCGCCGGTAGAGAAGCGAACCGAGGCTGACACGGCGTACACCGAGGTCGCCGAGCCGAGCGACGGTCGGTCCCGTGGGCGAGTAGAGGATGTTGAGCGGCACGTCGAGGCTCTTCACCAGCGCGCCGATCTGATCCGGGTCGGTCAGCCCGGGCACGAACACCCCGTCGGCGCCCGCCTGTTGGTAGGCGTCGAGGCGGGCCATGGTGTCCCGGGCCAGGTCGGGAGACCGGCGGTCGCCGAGCCAGTGCGTGTCCGTGCGGGCGTTGACGAAGAGGCCCGGGGCGGCGGCCTTGACGGCGACGATCTTCGCGGCGTGCAGGGCGACCGGTCCGAGGCCGCCCTCCCCGTTTCCGTCCTCCAGATTGATGCCGACGGCGCCCACGACGGACAGCTCCCGCGCGAACTCCCCCACCCGGCAAGGGTCTTCGCTGAAACCGCCCTCGGCGTCGACGGACAGCAGGAAGTCCTCCGTGCCGAGATTCAGGGCGAGTTGGAGGGTCTGGTCGCGGGTCGCCGCCGTACCGTCGGGCAGCCCGACGGCAGCGGCGACACCGAGACTCGTGGTACCGACCGCCGCGAAGCCCTGGGCGGCGAGGGCGACGGCCGAGGCGTGGTCCCAGGCGTTGGGGAGCAGGATGGGCTCGTCGCGGTGGTGGAGGGCGGCGAAGGCGGAGGCCGGGCCTGAGGGGGTCATGCCGTCACGGTAGGGGCGCGACCGTTCGGCGCCCGCCGAACCGTACCCGCGCCGCGGCGAGAAACCCGTCCGATCCGTCTACGAAAAACCCGTCCCATCCGGCGGCAACCTTTCCCCTCCCCCCGGCAACAGACAGGTATGACTTCAGCACCACTCCCCCGCACCTCCGCCCACCGCCGCACCCACGCGGCCCGCAAGCCCCTGATCGGCGGGCTCGCGGCGGCCGGGCTGCTCGCCGGCGCCTGGTACGCGACCGCCGGGGCGGCGACCACTGCGACGCCCAGTCTCGCCATCACGACCACCTCGGTGACGCTGCCGGCCAAGTTCCCCTACGTGTCGGCCGGCTACAACAACACGCGTGAGTGGACGCGGACGGCGACAGCGGTCGCGCCCAACGGCACGATGCGGGTCGCCTGGCCGGCCTCGGACGGTGTGCACGTGACCCCGCTGACCACCGCGGGCAAGCGTGCGGGCGGCGACGCGATCATCAAGGGCGCCAAGGAGGTCGGCGGACTGGTCGCGCACAACGACGGCTTCGCGCTCCTCACCCGGGTCGCCGACACCAACAAGTGGAAGGAGACGGCGGCGGCGCTGGTCCGCTTCTCCCAGGGCAAGGAGGCCTGGCGCACCAAGCTCACCGGCACCGCGTCCAACGACACGTCGCCGACCCTGGACGGCCAGCTCACCTGGAACGGCTCCAAGTACGGCGCCTACTTCGTGGTGCACGGCGCGGGCGGCTTCGCCGACGGCCACTTCGGCGACAAGCTGTCGTACCTCAGCTCCAAGGGCGCGAAGCTCAGCGGCGGTTGGGGCTGGGGCTGCTCCCACAACGAGGGCATCGCCCTGCACGCCGAGACCACCGGCGCCTTCACCTCCCTCTGCTTCGACGACTGGCGCTCGGGCCTGTTCGTGTCGACGGGCATCGGCGCCCCCGACAACGCGCCCACCGTGCAGCGCGAGCAGTGCTGGGCGGGCTACTGCGGCGGCACGTACGCGGGCCGCACCGGTGACCTGGTGAAGTCGTCCACCGGCCGCTACGCCACCGCGTACGGCTCGCGCGGCTCGGCCTCCGCCGCGAAGAACCCGGACGACGCGAGCGGCCGGGGCTGGACGGTGAAGCCGAGGTGGAGCACGCACCAGGCGGCGGTGTCGTTCCTCAAGAACCGCAACTCCCCTGCGGGCAAGGCGATTTACCTGACGAACTCGCCGGGTACGGAACACGTCAACGTCCGGGTCGCCCCGTACGGCAAGGACCGGCTGCTGGTCTCCTGGGAGTCCCTGAAGAACGCCAAGTGCGCGAGCGGCACCTGCACCGGCACGTTCACGGGCACGCATCTGCGGCTGATCGACTGGAACGGCGTGTACAAGACGCCGGACAAGGTCGTGCAGGCGCGCATCACCGGCGACATAGCGGTCCTGAAGAACGGCTCGCTGACCTGGGCGTACGCACCGGTGACCCCGACGTACGCGACCCCGCTGAACGGCGCGTCCCCGACCACCGCGACGCTGCGGATCGCCCGCCTGGCCCTCTGAACCGGACGGGCACGGCAAGTGGTCGAACCTGGAGCGCCCCGGTTCCGGTCGGGACGCTCCAGGGGTTTTCGGGCGAGTCCGGGGCGGCTCTACCGCACCCCGCCCCGCGGAACCAACCGCTGCGCCACCAGTTCATCGCGCACCAACTCCGCGTACACCGTGGCCCCATGGACGGACGTGTGCGTGTTGTCCCGCTTCTCGTTGTAGAGGTACAGCGCCTTGGAGCCCTCGACGCCGAGGGACTCCACCAGCGCCTTCGTCTGAGCCGTCAGGTCGATCAGCGGCACCCCCTGTGCCGCCGCCACCGCCCGGATCACCGCCGGGTGGTCGACGCCAAGTCCGTTGACCAGCAGGGCGGTTCCGTTGTTCAGGGTGCCGTCGGCGTTGAACCAGCGGCGCACGATCGGGGTCACCAGTACCGGGTTCCCCCCTCGCTCGCGGATACCCGCGACGAGTGTCTCCAGGTTCGCGCGGTACGTCGGTTCGTCCGTCTGCTTGTCGTTGTGGGCGAGTTGGACGAGGACCAGGTCACCGGGCCGGATCAGCGGCTGAACGGTCGGGAAGAGCGCGGAGTTGGCGAGGTAGGTGACCGTACTCTCCCCGGAGTCCGCGTAGTTGGCGACGGACAGACCCTTGCGGAGGTACTGCGGGAGCTGCTGGCCCCAGCCGGTGTACGGGTCGCCGGGCTGGTCGCAGACGGTCGAGTCGCCGACGAGGAAGATCTGCCGGGTGTGGCGGCTTGCCGGGGTCACGCGGATGTCGGCCAGGGCCGGCGCCGAGCCGCCGAGGACCAGGTCGAGGCCGGGGGTGCCCTCGGGGCCGGTCGGTTCGCCTTCGGGCGCACGGACGTTCACGGTGAAGCTGCGGGCGACCCGCTCGCCGGCCGCCGTGGCCGTCTCCGGGAGCAGCGCGCGCCGGGTCTCGCCGCTGACGGCCGTACTGGCGGCGGCCTCACCGCCGAGCAGCACCCGGACGTCGTAGGTGCCGGGCGCGACGTCGAAGTGGCAAGCGGTGGCTGTGCAGTTGGCGATGCCCAGGGCGTGCGGAGGGCGTGCGTGGGCGGCGGCCGGCACGGCCGACAAACCGGCGGCGGTGCTCAGGGTCACGGCTGCCAGCACGGCACGGTTGAAACGTCTCATCGCGGCTCCCACAGCAGTCCTCCGTCGCTCGACAAGGCCCAGCGGCAGGACCGTACATCGTCCGACAAGCGCTTTCTAGATGCCTGCACGATTTCACACAACTGCCAACTTCCTTACAACGAAAGCCCTTTCGCGAAATCGATTCAACTGTCACTCTTCCGAAAACCACACCCCCCACGACCCGCACCCGCACACCCCCACACCTCCGAAGGAGGCACCCCCACATGTCCTCAGCCAACGACAGACACGCCGGGCCCCACCTCGGCCGCCGTGCGCTCGTCCTCGGCGCCACGGCCACCGCCGCCGGACTCGCCCTCCCCGGCACGGCGCAGGCGGCGACCTTCGGCTACACCGACGACGGCACGAACTACGTCATCGACACCGGCGCCAACCTCGTCTTCAAGGTCCGCAAGTCCAACGGCGATCTGTCCTCGCTGGTCTACCGGGGTACCGAGTACCAGGGCTACGGCGGCATGAACTCGCACATCGAGTCCGGCCTCGGCACCTCCACCGTGACGATCACGCAGTCCGGTTCGACGATCCTGGTCAGCGTCACGTACGGCACGCTGAAGCACTACTACGCGGCCCGCAGCGGCGAGAACAACGTCTACGTGTGGACCAACAAGGCCGACACCTCGGTCTCGGCGACCCGGTTCATCCTGCGCGTGAAGGCGGGCCTGTTCCTCAACGACGAGCCCGATTCCTACACTTACGCGCCGACCACCATCGAAGCCTCGGACGTCTTCGCGAAGTCCGACGGCCAGACCCGCTCGAAGCACTACTCGAAGCTGCGGGTCATGGACTACAACTACGTCGGCTGGACGACCGGCAGCGTCGGCCTGTACGTCGTCCGCAGCAACCACGAGAAGGCCTCCGGCGGCCCGTTCTACCGCTCGCTCCTGCGCCACCAGAGCGCGGACGGCGGCGGTCTGTACGAGATCCTGTACTACGGCCAGAACCAGACCGAGGACCAGCGCTTCGGCCTGCAGGGCCCGTACGTCATCGCCTTCACGGACGGCGCCGCGCCCTCCTCGTCGCTGTTCCCGGGCACGCTCACCACCTCGTGGGCGGACTCGCTCGGCATCTCCGGTTACGTCGCGGCGGGCGGCCGGGGCCGGGTCGCGGGCGTCGGGATCACCGGGCGCAACACCGCGTACGCGTACACGGTCGGGATCGCCAACTCGGCGGCGCAGTACTGGGCTTCGGCCCGCGCCTCCGACGGCTACTTCTCGA
Organism: Streptomyces sp. NPDC002156; assembly: GCF_053593675.1. Taxonomy (NCBI): domain Bacteria; kingdom Bacillati; phylum Actinomycetota; class Actinomycetes; order Kitasatosporales; family Streptomycetaceae; genus Streptomyces; species Streptomyces sp. NPDC002156. The sequence goes on from NZ_JBSFDA010000029.1 coordinate 32,404, forward strand.
TCACGGGCGCCCTTCCGGGTACGTACACGCTGACCGTCTTCAAGGGCGAACTGGCGGTGTACACGACGTCGGTGACGGTCACGGCCGGCGGCACGACCACGCTCAACTCGATCGCGATCCCATCGTCGAACGACCCGAGCAACGCGAGCGCGATCTGGCGGATCAACGACTGGAACGGCACGCCGAGCGGCTTCAAGAACGCCGACCTGATGACGTACGCGCATCCGTCGGACGTCCGGGCCGCCTCCTGGACGGGCAACGTGGTGATCGGCAGCGGCACCGAGACGTCGGCCTTCCCCTGCTACATCTGGAAGGACGTCAACAGCGGTCTGCTGGTGTACTTCAAGCTGACCGCGGCGCAGGCCGCCGCCGCGCACACCCTGCGCATCGGGGTGACGACGGCCTACGCCAACGGCCGGCCGCAGGTCGTCGTCAACGACACCTGGACGTCGGCCATCCCGTCCCCGCCCACCCAGCCGAACACCCGGTCCCTGACCAACGGGTCGTACCGGGGGAACAACAACACGTTCACGTACAGCGTGCCGGCGAGTGCGTGGCTCACTGACACCAGTCAGTACAACGTGCTGAAGATCAACGTGGTGAGCGGGTCGGGGACGACGAGTTATCTCAGTGCGGGTACGGCCATCGATGCGCTCGATCTGCTGAGCTGAGCCGAGCGCTCCGCTGGATGGGCGGTTCGTCGGCCGCGGGCCCGGTGGGGGCTGGTCGCGCAGTTCCCCGCGCCCCTGTCGGGGCGCTGTCGCGCGCCCAGCTCCACCGGCCCGCTCTACTGACTGACCATCATGTTCCGCGTGTCCACTGCTGGTTCGTTCCGCTGTTGCAGGTGTAGGTGATGACGGCGGCCGAGTCGGCGGTGGACGCGCCGTTCACGTCGAGGCACTCGCCGCTCGCGCGGGAGACGACGTTGACGTAGGAGCCGGTGGTGGTGAGTGACCACTGCTGGTTGGTGGCCGAGGAGCTGCAGTTCTCCTGTGTGACCGTGCCGGCGTTCTCCTGGACGCACAACGAGCTGTTGCGGACCATGAGTTGGTAGTAGCCGGTCGCGACCGACTTGAACCAGTACTTCTGGTTGTTGCCGCTGTTGCACGTGTACTGCTTGATCTGGGCGCCCGCCCACAGCGACTGGCTGGTCACGTCCGCGCACTTGGAGGAGTGGCGGGCGATCAGCGTGTTGTACGTGGCGCTGGTACCGGTGATCGTGCCGGTGGCCGTGTCGAGGGTGACCTCCGGGGACCAGGACATGGACATCGTGGTCGTCGTCGGGAAGCTCAACGGCAGCCAGACGTAACGGGAGTCGTTGACGGTGCCGCCGAAGGAGTTGCCCCAGCGGTCGCCCATGTAGAGGTAGGAGGTGCCCGAACTCCCCTGCACGGGAAGGACGTACGCGGTCTGCGAGCCGTACGTCGTCGAGTCGCCGACGTTCGCCATGGCCGTCCACGGGCCGGTGATGCTGGTCGCGGTGGCGTACTGCTGCTGATTGGGGCTCCAGCCGGTGGCGCCCGAAGTCAGCATGAAGTAGACGCCGTTGCGCTTGAAGAGGGCCGGGGCCTCGCGGTGGCCGCCGTGCCAGGGGTCGGCGACCAGGGCGGCGATGCCGGTGTAGTCGGCGGTGAGCCGGTAGATCTGGAGGTCGTAGTTCTCGCGGGCGGCGGAGATCATGTAGCCGGTGCCGTCGGTGTCCACGAACACCGTGATGTCACGGGACATGTGGGTGTCGAGCGGGCGGAAGCTGCCCTGCCAGGTGTAGTCGCCGTCGACGGTGTCGGACACGGCGACGGCCGCGCGGGCCTCGCTGTAGTCGGCGCCGTTCTCCTTGTGCATCCACATCACGTACTTGCCGGTGGCCGCGTTGTACATGACCTTCGGCCGCTCGATGTTGGCGGTGGCGAGTTCGGAGGCGCTGGACTGGGTCAGGACGTGGTTGCGGAACTCCCAGTTCTTCAGGTCGGTGGAGCGGTAGGCGTCCACGTACTGGAAGGTGTTGTCGGCGTTGCGGTGCTCGCCGAACCAGTAGTAGTAGGAGCCGACCTTGATGACTCCGCCGCCGTGGGCGTGCAGGGGGCTGCCCGAAGTGTCGGTGAACTGGGTGCCGTTGGTGATGGTCACGGCGGCGGCCTGGGCGGGTCCGGCGGTGGCGAGGGCGCCGGCCAGGGCCAGACAGAGGGCGAGAAGAACCGCGTACACACGTCTCATGAGCCACTCTCCAAGAGTGAGTTGACCTGCGTGCCTGTCTGCGTGTCGGCGACGGGGACGCCGAAGTCCGGTGTGCCGTCGGTGTTCCAGCCGAGCTTCTGCACCCGGGTGTGACGGTTGGGGTCGTTGAGCGGATCGCCGACGATGTCCTTGTACTGCCGTGCGTGGTAGACGAGGACGTCGGTACGGCCGTCCTCGGCGATGGTGAAGCAGTTGTGGCCGGGGCCGTACTGCTTGGTGGTGTCGTTGCTGGTGAAGACGGGCGTCGGGGACTTGGTCCAGTTGGCCGGGTCCATGAGGTCGGCGCGGGCGTCGATGGTCAGCAGGCCCATGCAGTAGTTGAAGTCGGTGGCGCTCGCCGAGTACGACATGAAGATCCGGCCGTTGCGCTTGATGAACGACGGCCCCTCGTTGACCCGGTAGCCGATGCGCTCCCAGTCGAACTCGGGTGTGGTGAGCCGGATCTGAGGTCCCGTCAGAGTGAGCGGGTCGGCCATCTTCGACAGCCAGACGGCGGTGTTGTTGTCCATGCCGGGCTCGTGCTGCGCCCAGGCGAGGTAGCGGGAGCCGCGGTGGGTGAAGGTGGTGGCGTCGAGGGAGAAGGTCTCCCAGGCGGTCTTCAGCTGCCCGCGCTCGACCCAAGTCCCCTTGAACGGATCGGGGTTGGCGTTCTCCAGCACCCAGATCCGGATGTCCCAGATGGCCTCGGCGGGCGCGGAGGCGAAGTAGACGTACCACTTGCCGTCGATGTGGTGGATCTCCGGCGCCCAGATGTGCGCACCCATGACCCCCGTCGCGTGCTTGCGCCAGATGACGGACTCGTCGGCGGTGGCGATCCCCCGGATGGTGCGGGAGCGGCGCAGGATGATGCGGTCGTACTCGGGGGCCGTGGCCGTGAAGTAGTAACGGCCGTCGGTGTGGCGGTGGATGTGGGGGTCGGCGCGGTTGCGGACGAGGGGGTTGACGTAGGGGGCGGCCGTGACACAGGGGGTGCCGGCCGGGGCGGTGGCGGCATGCGCGGCGCCGCCGATGCCGGGAACGGTCACCAGGGCGCCTGCGGCGAGGGCGCCCTTCAGCAGGGTTCTCCGAGCGGAGGGGAGGGGGGAGTCAGCGGACGGACGATGGTCGGCGCGGCTCATACGGGCTGCCTCTCGGGGGTGGGGCACGAGATGTTGGCGTGTGTGCGTATGTGGGGGTTGACACGAGAAACGTTCGTAATTACGAACAAGATCTGTCATTCCGAACGCCGAAAAGGTAAGCGTGTGTTACGGGAAGGTCAACGGGTCGGGAGAGACCAAAACAGCCGATCAACTTTCTGTTATTACCCGGGAGTCCGTTCCGTCTCCGGCGATGTGCACAGCCACTCCCCCATCACCAGCCCCGCCGCCGCTCCCGCCCACAGGACGGTGACGGCTGCAGCGGCCCTCGCGATGACCGCCCTCCTGCTCGGCGCCCCGCCCGCCTCGGCGGCCGGCCCCCGGGACGCCACCGCCGACGTACTCGCCGGCCGGGACGTCACCCTCACCGGCGACACGGTGGTGAGGGTGCCCGCCGGGACGACGACGTACGACGGTGTCTTCCGCGGCGAGGGCACCCTCACCGTGCGCGGCACGGGCACCCTGATCCTGACCAAGGACAGCGACTTCACGCTGCCCAGGTCACGGCAGGGCCAGAAGGTCGGCATCCCCGGCGGCAACCACCCGTACGTCACGGTGACGAACCCCGACCCACCTGCGGTGACGGTGGAACGGGGAGCCACGCTCCAGTACGGCAACGGCGGCACGACCGGCCTGATCGGCCACTTCCCGTACAACACCCCGGCGTTCCGCCTGAACCAGGACAACATCAGGGTCGACGGCACTCTGCGGCTGTCCCTGAAGAGCGCGTACAACCTGGGCACGATCAGCGGCAGTGGCCTACTGACGCAACCCCGCTTCCTCTGGGGCACCTGGGACCTCTCGGGCACGCACTCCTTCTCCGGCGTGATCGACAACGGCACTCAAGTGAACGCGGGACGACCGGAGTTCGCGACGTCACTCCCCCGCGTACGCAAGGTCCTGAACCAGGGCACCTGGACGGTCGACACACCGCTCGGCCAGACGGTCACGATGGGGATGGACTTCTACCAGCGCGAGTACGGCAGCGACATCAACGTCCAGTCCCGGCCGGGCTCGAAGGTGGTCCTGACCGGCCAGTACAGCTGGTCGAACCAGGGCGGCGACACCAACCCGTCCCTGAGCGACCCCGCCCTCAACTGGACGCCGGCCCGCAAGAACGTCAACAAGCGCGGCACCAACATCAAGGGCGCCAACGTCCAGTGGGGCAACGGCACGACGAACAAGATCTTCATGCCGGGTACGGCCGAGACGGTCTACATCAACCTGCTGGCGGCGAGATCCCGTTCACTCCTGACGTTCGACTACAACGGCCCGGTGACGCTGGGCGCCCCGATAGGCGGCGGCCGCTTCCACGACACGCTGTCCGCGCCCGGTGCCGGGGACATCGTCATCAGGGGGACACGCGGCAACGACGTCACGTTCGCGGCGGTGCAGTACTACGACGGCTCGACGACGGTCGAGAAGGGCGCGGTACTCCGCCTGGGCAGCGGAAAGACGGGTGGCGACGGCGGTCTGTACACGAAGGGTTCGCTCTACAAGGTCGTGAACAACGGCTCGTTGGTGGTACGGAACACGAGCAAGGCGGTGACGCTGTCGCGGGTCAGCGGCAGCGGCTCGTTCACCCAGTCGGGCGCGGCGACGACGACTCTGACGGGGACTGGAGTGACGTACAGCGGCAGCACGACGGTCTCGAAGGGGACGCTGGCGCTCAGGGGCGGGACAACTCTGGCCAACAGCAAGGCGATTCGGGTTACGGCGGCGGGCGCACGGCTCGACGTGGGCACGGCGGGGCTGCGCGTGCGGAAGACACTCACCGGTTCAGGGACGGTGAAGGGCTCGGTGACCAACGAGGGCGTGGTCGCGGGCGGGTTGACGGTGACGGGTGGATACACGCAGGCCGCGAAGGGCGAACTGGTGCTGCGGGGGCGGCCGTTGAAGGTCGGCGGGGCGGTGCGGCTGGCGGGGGCGCTGGACCTGTCGGCGGCGGGAGCGGCTTCCGGCTCCGCGCCCCGCACGATCAAGGTGCTCGACAATGCCGGGCGCGCGAAGACCACGGGTGCGTTCAGTGGGCTGAAGGAGGGCGCCGCGTTGAAGCTCGGCGCCACGACGTACCGGATCAGTTACCGGGGCGGCGACGGCAACGACGTGGTCCTGACGGCGGCCGCCAAGAGTGCGTCGGCGACGGCGAGTTCGGGGGCCCGCTCGGGATCTGCGGCGGGGTCGGGGTCGGATTCGGTGACGTCTGCCGACTCGAACACCAACTCCGCTCCGGCGGCGGCCAGTTCGGGGCTCGGCTTCTGGCCGTACGCGATGGCGGTCGGGCTGTTGGCGGGGCTGATGATTCCGGCGGCTCGGAAGGTCCGGGGGCACGGGAGCGGGAGCGGAAGGCGACGGGGCGGGCGGCACGCGGCGTAGGACTGACTCCGGGCGGCCGGGACCTGTCGGTACCGGCCGCCGCTCCGGATACTGGGGGCATGGAATTCGCCGTCCTCATGACCCTGCCCGGACTGGTCATCCTGCTGACCGTCATGGCCTTCGTGGATCAGCTACTGCTGCGGGCCGGGCGAGCGGGAATGCTGCCCTGGCGGAACAGCGCCCGGCAGGGCCAGATATCGGCGACCGGGTTCGAGCAGCTGCACGCGACCTTCTCGCCCGGCAAGCAGAACGAACTCAAGGAGCGACAGTCGTCATTGCTGATGCGGGACGACGAGGAGGACGGGGCGCCGCCGAACCGGACGACGGTGGATCTGGAGGGTGGGGTCGCGGTCGTCCGGATGCGGCAGGCCGACCGGTAGGACACGGACCGGTAGGGCACGGCTCGACCTGAACCGGCGCCACCGGCAAGGGACGACCGAGGCCTACCTGACTGGCAACCCCGAGAAGGACCAGGCGATCGTGAAGCTCTCGCCCGGCAAGCAGGGGAGCAACGCGGCGTACAACTACGTCGACGAGCTTACGAAGAGGAACGCCACGTAGTCACCGTCGTCGCAAGGACTGCGGGACTGTGGGACTGCGGGGTATCGGGTACTCGGTACCGGATCGGTGCCGTCGACGGACGACGTACGACGTGGTTGTACGCCGTACGGTGGCGACCGACAGTTCTTGCCCTTCAGGAGACCCCGTGCCCCAGTCCGTCCACTTGGTGGCCACGCTCGCCGCCCCTCGTTCGCTCTCGCGAGCCGATGACGCCCCCTACCTGGTGTATTCGGCCGCCACGCGACTGCTTGTGCAGCGGGGCGACACGGAGCTGGTCGTACAGGAGATCGGGCCGTCGGCCGCAGCCTGGGCCACGGCTCCGGAGGTTTCCTTCCCGGCGCCCTGGCCCCGCAGGTTCGGCACAGCCACGGTGTCCCCCGCCGGGGACCTGGCTGTCTTCGCGGGGGTGCACGCGCTGCGGGCCGTGGACCGGTCGGGGAGCGTGCGCTGGGAGCTGAGACACCGGTGCTGGGCAGGCTGCGCGGGGCACTCGACGTTCGAGGAGTACGCGGAGGACCGTGATCACCGGTACGCGGGCAGCGGTTCAGCCGGTTTCTCCGCGGACGGGAAGCTCGTCTGGGCACACATTTGCGGCCAGCTGATGCAGGACCGGCTCGACAACAGCGAGACGGCGGAGGAATGGCTGGTGATCGACGCTGCGGACGGATCGGTGCTCGCACGCGCCGAGACGGACACCGCGGCTGCCGGATCGTTTCACTACGTGTCGCCGAACCCGGGCCAGATGGGCCTGAGTATCGGCGAGGGCCAGGACGGGTCCCCGCTCAGATGGGGCCGCTGGGACGGAGGCACCCTCACGGTGGATCGCTTCAATGACGAGGACCGCATCCTGATGGCGGTGAGCCCGTCCGGCGACCGACTGCTCACGGTGACCCACGACCAGGACACCCTTGCCGTCCATCGGGTCGACGACGGCTCCGTGGAGGCCGAGCTGGACGCCGACACAGTTCCCCGACATCCCGAATCGGAACCAGAGGACGACGAGGCCGGAGCCTTCTTCGACTACTACGGCGGCTTCGTCGACGAAGGGACCGCCGTCGTAGGCACGGTCGAGAGCGACGAGGAATTCGGCCGGGGACGACACTGGCTCGTCGACACCGCGCCCATGCGAATCGCCGACGAGCTGATCTACCCGTATCCCGTGTCCGGCCCCCCGACGGCCCTCGGCGACGGGACTTGGTACACCCAGTCCGCCACCGAGAACGCGCTCCATGTCTGGGCCCTGCACGACATGGACTGAGCGGGCATGTCGGCGCCCCCGAAGTGCGCACCCTCTCCCCGCAGTACTCACACCGTTAAGGAGCAGTGCACCTTCCATTGAGCGGCATCTCGCCATGGGCATGGCATTCTCCCGATCATGTCACCCTGGAGAACCACACTGAGACTGACCGTGCCCGCAGGGCTCGCCGCACTCACCCTCGCCACGACCGGTGCCCTGTCGCCGGCGTCCGCAGCGACCGACTGGTCCTACCGGAACGGCTATGGCTCGTGCCTCAACGTGGGGGGATGGGGCAGCAACGAATACGTCATAACGATCGACTGCTACGACACCACATCGCAGCTCTTCCACTGGGGCTCGGAGTCGAACACGTGGCAGGGGCACACGATGCGCCGACTGGTGAACAACTACAGCGGCAATTGCCTCACCACGGACAACGCGACCGAGTTGAACGCCGTCTGGATGAGCCCCTGCGGAGGCGGCCGTTCCGGACAGTTCTGGACTGCCGACGATGGCCGCATTCAGAACCAGAACGGGAACTTCCTCATCGGCGATGACATCGGTCCGCTCAATACCGTCCGGGAGTTGGGCACAGGAGCCGCATTCCAGTGGATCGGGTCCACGCACTGAAGTACGGGCTTCTCTCAGTAGCAGGCGTCTGAAGATGCCTGCTACTGAGCCAACTCCGGGATGACCGGCGTGATCACGCTCTGCGTGCCCGCCCGAGACGTCGGTTTCCCCCACGGCGTCGTCGATCCGGCCCCGGACATGAGCTGCCGGCGGCGCTTGCTTTCACGGCGGACGTAGGGTCATGCCTATGCGCCTGGACCTGCCGTCGATACGCACGGAGCATCCCCAGAACGCCGCGCTGTTGGACTTCCTGAGGGCGCAGGGCGCCTCGCCACGCGGACCGAACGACTACGCGCTGGGCGAATGGCAGCTGCACACGCACCCCGATCTCCTGGACAGGTTGACCGAGTTGGCTCCGCACGCACCCCTGCATGCCGCCTACGGCATCCCGCTCTTGGCATACGAGGGCATCGCGGCCGCCGCTGCCCTGGGAACCTCAACCCTGCTGGTGCGCCTGCCCGCAGCGCCGACGAACCTGAAAGTCGACGCACCCGTCCCTTCCCTGGCCGATCACGGATGGCAGGGAGTCGACGCCTGGCAGAGCGAACTCCCTTCCGCCGAGGGACACCGGAGACTCTCCGGCACCATCCAAGGAGCCCTTGCCCACGCCCGGGACCTCACCTCATAAGGGTGTTCTGGGTAACCGGTGTTGGGGCCGCGATCCGGTCCTCGCCCCTGAATCACCAGGATCTCAACGCCCGCTGGGCGGCCCCGGAAACCCGAGCCCCAACGCCAGCTCCCGCGCCTCCGCAGCCCACCCCGCCAGAAACGCGAGCACCAACCCCCGCTGCCGGTAAAGCCGTTCCGCGGACACCGCCTCCGCACCCCCGTAACCGACCTGCCGCTCCTCCCCCGCACGCGCCAGCATCAGCCCGGTGATCCAGTCGTACTTGACCGCCGAGGCGCACACCCCCAGCCGTACGAGCCGCTCGTCGCCCCGCCAACCGCCCTCGCGCAGCCCCTCCACATACGCCTCGTACACCGCCGACGCCAGTTCGGGCAGGCGGGCGGCGGGCAGGAACAGGTCGAAGAAGGTGTCCGGGATGTAGTTGCCGATGTCCTCGCCGAGCGCGCCGTCTCCGGTGAAGGACCAGTCGAACAGGGCGCTGTTGCGGCCGGTCGTGCGGAGGTTGGCCGGCCAGTGGTCGAGGTGGTTCAGGGCTCGTGGCAACGTCTCCATGATGTGCAGGAACCACTCGCGGTCGTGGTGCAGCCGGACCATGTCCTTGCGCAGACCCGGCGGGAAGTGGTCGCGGATCAGAGGCTGTTGCCACGCCTCGTCGTCGTCCAGGAGTTCCTGGCCGAGTGTGTTGCTGCCGACGTACTCCCGTAGGAATCCGCGTGACAGCCACGGCTGGTCCGGCGTCTCGCCCACCGAACCCTCGGCAGCTCCTTGTGCCGCGCCCAGGCGGCGGGCGTGTGCTGCGTGGCTCGGGATGCGCCACCGCGTGGCCGGTCTGCCACGCAGGCGCTCCAGCCACAGCGCGACATCGCCGTCCGCGCGTTCCACGCAGGCCAGCAGACGGGGTGCCCGGATGCCGTACGACCGCCATGCCTGCGCCAGCCCCGACTCGTACACGTGGGCCTCGCGGCGCCAGTAGTTCCAGTGCCGTGGGTCGTCGGAGGCCGCCCACCTGGCCTCCGACTGCTTCCGACGGGTGAGGACCTTCAGGACCGCGTGCCTCTCACCGGCGCTTACCGTCCATACGCCTGCCGTGACGCCGTTCTTCGGGTTGTGCGTGTTCGTCGCGAGGAACATGGGCCCGGTGAACGGGCCCAGGACCTCACGCACTTCGGCTTCCGTGAAGGGGATCTCCGACATGACCCCAGGTTAGGCGGCACAGGAACGGCACACCGGGGTCCAGCCCTGACGCCGCAAGCTACCGGTTTGCCCAGGTTCGCCCCCAGGAGAAGACTGGCCATGTCGGAAGATTTCGAATGTGCGCGCGACTTCAGGGAGTAGTCATGTTCGTACGCGCGGTTTATGCGACCGGAGATCCGGCCAACATCGACACGGCCATTGAGGGGCTCAACACCGAAGGCCGGGAACTGGTCGCGCAGCAGCCAGGATTCCGCGGCTTCGGCATCTTCGTGGACCGGGAGCTCGGAAAGCTGTTGGCGTCCAGCTGGTGGGAGACGGAGGAGGCCCGGAGGAACAGCGACGAGGCCTTGCGCGAGCGGCGGGCGGCGCTCCTGGAGCGGTTCGCGGCGACGACAACGACCGAGAACTTCGAAGCTGTGGTCGTCCACCAGGTCCGGCAGCCCGAGGCAGGCGCGGGACTGCGGATCACCAGGGTCGAGTTCGACCCCTCGGACGCGGATCTGTTCGCCGAGACGTTCCGGGCAACGGTGATCCCCAAGCTCGAAACGCTCCCGGGACTGGCCAGGGCGTCCCTGCTCCTCAACCGGGACCGGGGACGCGGGCTGGTCGCCGCCGTGTTCGCCGACCGCGAGTCCCTTGCCGCGTCCCGCGCGGGCCAGGCGGCGGCCCGGCATGAGGGCGCCGCCAAGGCACATGTCACCGTGACCGGGCTGGAGGAGTTCGAGGTCGTCTTCTCCGACGTGCGGAGCGAGTGAGGCAAGTGAAGCGGGCGAGTGAGGTCACGCGGGCTTGATGCCCGGCGTGTCCTCGGCGCCGACCGCCTCCGTCGTCACCTGCCGCCCCCGCATCCACACGTACACCGGAATCCCCGCGAACAGGAACAGCACCCCCTGATACACCGCCGCGTACCCCGCCCCCGCGATCAGCCAGAACGAGAACGCGAAGGACAGGGCGGCGACGATCAGGTCGCGGACCAGGCCTGCCGGGCGGACGCGGTCCCGCGTGCCCTTGGCCAGCCAGTACAGCTGGGCCGCCGCCGAGAAGAGGTACGGGACGCAGCCCGTGAACGTCGTGATCAGGACCAGGACGCGGAACGTGGTGTCCGGGCCCGCCGTGTAGTTGAAAGCGATGAGAATCGTGCCGAGGACCGCGCACGCCCAGACGCCGAAGCCCGGTACCCCGCCCTTGCCCACCTTCGCGAACGGTGCCGGGAAGAGGCCGTCGCGGGCCGCCGCGTACGGCATCTGCGCGGCGAGCAGGATCCAGCCGTTCAGGCAGCCCACGATCGACGCCACCGCCACCAGCGCGATGGCCGTGCCGCCCCAGCTGCCGCCGGTGATCACGTTCACCGCGTCGGCGAAGGGGGCGCCCGAGTCGACCAGCTTGTCGTGCGGGACCAGGCCGAAGACGGCGACCGTGCCGAGGATGTAGACGAGGGCCGAGCCGAGGGTGCCCAGGACGCTCGCGCGGCCCACGTTGCGCTCGGGGTCCTCCACCTCGCCCGCACTGATCGCCGCCGACTCGACGCCGAGGAAGCTGTACAGGAGCAGCGCGGCCGAAGCGGCCAGAGCCCCCGGCACGCTGTCGCCCGACGCGTTGAACGCGCCGAAGTTGTCCGTGTCCATGAAGAACAGGCCGACCGTGGCCACCACCAGCAGCGGCACGAACTTCAGGATCGTCGACACGATCTGTACGCCGCCCACCCACCGGGTGCCCGCGAAGTTCGCGGCGGCCGGCAGCCAGAGGGCCAGGATCGCGACCAGCGCGCCCAGGGCGTGGTTGTCGTTGAGAGGGATCAGTACGTCCACGTAGCCGACCACCGCCACCGCCAGCGCGGCGATGCTGACCCAGGTCATCGTCCAGTACGACCACGCCGACAGGAAGCCCGCGAAGGGGCCGAACGCGTCGCGCGGGTACACATACAGGCCGCCGGTGACCGGGCTGCGGCGGGCCAACTTGCCGAAGAGCAGGGCCAGCAGGACCGCGCCCACCGACAGGACCAGGAAGGCCAGCAGGCTCACCGAGCCGTACGGGGCGACCGTGGCCGGCAGGACGAAGATGCCGCCGCCGATGATGTTGCCCATCACGAGCGCGGTGGCAGCGGCCAGGCCGAAGGTTCGGCGGCTGGGCGGCGACTTCTCGGCCGTCTCGGTCGGGTTCAGCTCCGGCTCGTCGGACTCGACGGTACTGGGCGCAGTCATGACACTTCCGGTCAGCGGGGAGGGGTGGGGAGGGCGTGATCGTAACTCGGCATCCCACAATGTGGGCCATCTGTTCATGTACTGGACACATACGGTCGCCGGGCCCACTGTGGACTAGCGTCGAGGCATGACCAGCGAGACCAGCGAAACCTCCTTCTCAGCCGCCCTCACCTCGGGCTCCCCCCTCGTCCTCGACGGCGGTATGTCCAACCAGCTGAGGTCCGCCGGGCACGATCTGAGTGACGAGCTGTGGTCGGCGCGGCTGCTCGTCGAGCAGCCCGAGGCGATCGTCGACGCGCACCTCGCCTACTTCCGGGCGGGCGCCGACGTCGCGATCACCTCCAGCTACCAGGCCACCTTCGAGGGCTTCGCCAAGCGCGGCATCGACCGGGAGCAAGCCTCCGAGCTGCTCGCGCTGAGCGTCGAGCTGGCCCGCGAGGCCGCGCGCCGGGCGGACGCGGAGCGGTCCTTGTGGGTGGCGGCGTCGGTCGGGCCGTACGGGGCGATGCTCGCGGACGGGTCCGAGTACCGGGGGCGGTACGGGCTGAGCGTCGACGAGCTGGAGCGTTTCCACCGGCCGCGTGTGGAGGTGCTGGCCGCGGCCTCGCCCGATGTACTGGCGCTGGAGACCGTTCCGGACGCCGACGAGGCCGAGGCGCTGCTGCGCGCGGTGCGTGGGCTCGGGGTGCCGGTGTGGCTGTCGTACAGCGTGGCCGGGGAACTGACGCGGGCCGGTCAGCCGCTCGCGGAGGCGTTCGCGTTGGCCGCCGACGCGGACGAGGTCGTCGCGGTCGGCATGAACTGTTCTGCGCCCGAGGACGTGGAGGGCGCCGTGGAGTCGGCGGCCCGGGTGACCGGGAAGCCGGTCGTGGTCTACCCGAACAGCGGCGAGGTCTGGGACGCCGACGCCCGTGCCTGGCACGGCAGTTCCACCTTCTCCGCCGGTCAGGTGACGGGCTGGCGGGACGCGGGGGCGCGGCTGATCGGCGGGTGCTGCCGGGTGGGGCCGGGGGCGATCACGTCGATCGCCCGGACGCTGAACCCGGCGTGACTCCCACCCTGAACTTGGCGTAACTCCCGTGAAGCATGGGCTCAATGAGGGCTTCACGGGCCGGTGATGGAGTCCGGGGCGAACCCGTACGCCGATCACGGAGGCCGTGGTGACCGAGCCGCCCACGCAGGACCAGTTGGACGCCTATGTACGGACCCGGCTGGCGTTGGCCGGGTTCGATCTGTCGCTCCTGCCCGAGCAGGCAGACCCCGCCACCGGAGTCCCGACACGCTCCCAAGTCCTCGCCTCCCTGCGGGCGTTCGTCGCCTCGACCCCCGGCGCGATATCCGGCTGGACACCGCCCGCCACCGACCCGGCGTACGCACAGCAGGCCTCGCCGCCACTCCTGTACCCGTCCATCACCGAGGCGTGGACCGGAAAGGCGGGCGACCGGACATGAGCAGTCCCCTCAAGAGATCCATCAACAGATCCATCAACCGGCGGATATTCCTGGCGAGTTCGGCAGCGCTGGCGGGCGGACTCACCATGCAGACGGCAACTCCCGTGCACGCGGCCCCGGTTGCCGACCGCACCTCCGGCCCCACCCTCGACCCCACCATCGACCTCGACATCGACGTACGGCAGGCCGCACGCAACGACCCGTCGGAGGCAACGCTGGCCGAGGCCGCCGTGCTCATGCGGCGCGGGAAGCTGAAGTCGACGGAGCTGACCGAGGCGTACCTGGAGCGGATCGAGCGGTACGACGGCACGTACCAGGCGTATGCGGAGGTCACCGCCAAGAACGCGCGTGCGGCGGCCCGGCGCGCGGACCGGACGCCGGCGGGCAGGCGCCTCCTGCACGGCATCCCCCTCTGCATCAAGGACAACTACTTCACGGCGGGCGTGCCCACCCGCTGCAACTCCCTCATCTTCGAGGACTTCGTGCCGGACACGGACGCCACGGCCGTGGCCCGGCTGAAGGCGGCCGGCGCGTTCGTGCTCGGCAAGGGCCAGATGGGGCCGCTGGCCACCACCCGCGCCACGAAGCCGAACGGCACGGTGACGACGGTCAACGCGTGGACGCCGGACGACCCGTCCGTCGACCCGGGCGGTTCCTCGACCGGCCCCGCCTGTGCGGTGGCCGGGCGGCTCGCCTCCTCGTCGATCGGGACGCAGACCGGCGGCTCGATCGTGCTGCCGTCCAACCAGCAGAACCTGACCGGCCTGAAGCCCACGATGGGCCGCGTGTCCATCCATGGCGTCATCCCGCTCTCGTTCACCCGCGACCACGCGGGCCCGCTCGCGCGCGACGCGATGGACGCGGCGATCATGCTCCAGGTCCTGGCCGGACCGGACACCCAGGACCCGCGCACCCTCGGCCTGCCCGCCGTACCCGACCTGATCCACGCCGCGACCCCGGTCGTGGCGAGAGGCGGCAAAGTACGTCTGCGCAGGGCCACCCGTATCGGCGTCCCCGCCGATTTCCTGTCCGCCCAGCGGGAGTTGAGGACCGCGTTCCTCACGCGCCTGGACGCGATCCCGGGTGTCACGCTCGTCGACGTCGCCTACCCGGACGACTGGGCCCTGCTCACCGGTACGTTCAACGCGGCCCGACTCGCCGAACGTACCGAGCCCTTCCGGCACTGGCTGCGCACCGATCCCACCAAGTTCGGTGTGTCACTGCTGAGTTGGCTGCAAGGGCTGATGCTCTCGGGCGACGAGTGGATCACGGCCCAGCGCGCCAAGAACCACCTGCTCAGAGAGGTCCTGGATGGCGTGCTGACCACCTCCGACGTCGTCCTCCAGACCGGCCCCGTCCCCTTCGACATCCTCGGCCTGCCCGAGATCGGCTTCCCCATCGGCTTCGACGGCGACGGCGTACCCGTCGGCACGATCCTCGGCGGCCAACCGTACGAGGAGGACCGGCTGTTGGAGGTCGCGGCGGCCTATCAGGCGGTCACCGACTGGCACACCCGCAGGCCGACCGACCCGACTCCGGCAACCGCCCGAAGCTTCGGCGCCACGACCGCCCGCCCGCGCATCTCGGCGGAGGAGGCGGCAGCGGGTTCGGCGTAGAGCGGCGTAGAGCAGAGATGGAGGGGGCGGTCACGGTGAAAGTTTCGGTTCCGGGCCCCTCGTCCTCCCGCTCCCGCCCACCCACATCCACTGCTAGCCTCCGGACCGGGAACCGGTTGCCGATGTGTTGCCGCAGGTCCCACGGACAGGGGGGCACACACCATGACGCGAAAGAGCAGCACCGGAGTCAGCGCGACACGCAGCACCATCCGGGATGTCGCGGCCCGGGCCGGGGTGTCCGCGTCCACCGTGTCCCGGGTGCTCGGCGGCGACTATCCGGTGAGCGCGGCGACCCGTACCAGCGTCATGCGGGCCGTCCGGGAGCTGGACTATGTCGCCGACGCGCGCGCCAAGGCGGTCGCCGGAGTCGGGACTCCCACGCTCGCCTTCGTGCTCGACGACATCACCGGGCCCTCCTTCGCGCTCATGGCGCACGGGGTGGAGCGCGAGGCGACCCGGCTCGGCCATCTCAGCCTGGTGTGCAGCACGGACGGCGACACCGCGCACGAACTGGAGTTCGTCGAGATGATGCGTGCCCAGCGTGCCGCCGCCGTGATCCTGGTCGGCGGCACCGCCGACACCCCCGAGTACCGCACCCGCACGGCCCGCATCGCCGACTCCCTCGCCTCCGTCGGCTCCCGCCTGGTGCTGTGCGGCCGGCCGCCGCTGAATCCCGGTACGCCGGTCACGGTCATCGAGTACGACAACGAGGGCGGCGCCTACGCCCTGTGCGCCCACGTCCTCGCCCAGGGCCACCAACGTGTCCTCTTCCTCGGCGGTCGCCCCGACCACACCACCGCCCAGGGCCGCGAACGCGGCTACACCGCGGCCCACCGTGCCCGCGGCCTGGAACCCGACCCGGCGCTGCGGCTGCACGGCGACTTCACCCGCGACTCGGGCCACCGTCTTATGCGCCAAGCCCTGTCCCAGGGACTGGAGTTCACCGCCGTGATGGCCGCCACCGACATGGTCGCCGCCGGTGCGCTGACCGCCCTCCACGAGGCCGGTCTCTCCGTGCCGGGCGACGTCTCACTGGCCGGGTACGACGACATCCCCTTCGCCCGAGACCTGCACCCGGCGCTCACCACGGTCCACGTCCCCTACGAGGAGTTGGGCCGCCTCGCCGTACGCACCGCCCTCGGCCGTACCCCGGACGACCCGGACGAGCACCTGCTCCTGGGCACACATGTCGTCGTACGGAACTCGGTGGCGGCACTCCGCAGTTGACCTCCGTAGCTGGCCTCCTACCGAAGCCGGGCGTACGCCCGCACATCCGCGTCCGAATCCCCCGCCACCGAAGCGAGCGCCTCCGCCACCCCCGGGCGGCCGTCGTGACGGCGCAGCGCCCGGACCGCCGCCTTGCGGACGTCGGCGAAGGCGTCCGACAGCGCCTCTGCCAGCGCGGGCACCGCCAACTCCGGTGCCGCCGCGCCCAGTGCCGTCGCCGCGCCCGAACGGACTTGCCAGGCAGGGTCGTTGAGCGCCGCAGTCGCAGCCGTGTCCAGCGGCGGCGGGCAGCCCGTGGTCGCGAGGGCGGTGAGCGCGGCGGCCCGGACCAGGGCATCGGTGTCGGCGAGCAGGGGCTTCAGGTCCTCCGGGGTACCGACGGTACCCAGGCCCTGAGCGGCGGCGACGCGGACCTCGCGCGAGGTGTCGGCGGCGGCGCGGGCCAACTCCGGCACCGCGTCCACCGACACCAGGGCCCGGACGGTCTGGATACGTACCCCCAGGTCGGGGTCGGCAAGGGTGCGGGCGTACAGGGCGGCGTCGCCCAGGCGCAGCGCGCGCAGGACGTCGAGCGCGGCGGCCCGTACGCCCTCCCGGCCGGGATCACCAAGGGCCAGCGCGGCGACCAACGCGTCGCGCAGCGCCTCCTCGGGCGGCAGCACCTCGACCAGTTCCCGAAGCGAACCGGCCGCCAACTCCCGTACGCCCGCGTCCGGATCGCCGAGTGCGGTGGCCAGGGCCGGACCTGTGCCGTCGGGGGCGGTCTCGGTGAGCGTGGCGACAGCTGTGCGGCGTACGGCCGGGTCGGGGTCGTTGAGGTACGGGCGCAGTTCCGGCAGGCCCGGCTGGTCCTCGGCCAGGGCGAGGAGTTCGAGGATGCGTGGGGAGGGCGCGGTCGAAGTGGGCAGGACCGTACGGGACTTGACCGTTCCCGAGCCGACCGGGGCCACCTCGCGCGGGCCCGCCGTCGCCACCTGCTCGGGATGCACCTCGCCAATTAGCCTCGCCGCTCCGCCTGTTGGTTCGAAGCCATCGACCGGGACCAGGTAGGGCGCCACCGGGCGGGTCAGGAACTCCATCGAACCGTCCGCCGCCTTGCGGACGTTGAGGTGCACGAGCCAGTCCGTGTCGTCGCGCTGCGGGAGGTCGGTGCGCTCGTGGTAGAGGCCCCAGCGGCTCTCCGTACGGGCCAGTGACGAACGGGCGGCCAACTCGGCGCAGTCGCGGATGAAGTCGACCTCGGCGCAGCGCATCAGTTCGTGCGGGGTCTGGCCGCCCATGCCTGCGATCTCGTCGCGCATCCGCTCGAACGCCTCGACGGCCAGGGAGAGTCGGGCGCCGCTCTTGGGCGGGGCGACGTAGTCGTTGACGAAGCGGCGGAGTTTGTACTCGACCTGGGGCTGCGGGGGGCCGTCCGGATTGCGGAGGGGGCGGTAGATCAGTTCGTGCGCCTCAAGCAGCTGGTCGGGGGGCAACTCGCCCTCGTACACGCGGTGTTCGGTGGCCGCGTCGGCGCCCGCCAGGTCGCCGAAGACGAACGCGCCGATCATGTAGTTGTGCGGCACGCAGGCGAGGTCGCCGGCCGCGTACAGGCCGGGGACGGTCGTGCGGGCGTGCTCGTCGACCCAGACTCCGGACGCCGAGTGCCCACCGCACAGGCCGATTTCGGAGATGTGCATCTCGATGTCGTGGGTGCGGTAGTCATGGCCCCGACCCGAGTGGAAGGTGCCGCGCGTCGGTCGTTCCGTGGTGTGCAGGATGTCTTCCAGGGCGGCCACCGACTCCTCGGGGAGGTGGCTGAGCTTCAGGTACACCGGGCCTCTCTCGCTCGCCACCTCCGCCGCGAACTCGGCCATCATCTGGCCCGACCAGTAGTCGGAGTCGACGAAGCGTTCGCCGTGCCGGTTGACCTGGTAGCCGCCGAAGGGGTTGGCGACATAGGCGCAGGCGGGGCCGTTGTAGTCCTTGATCAGCGGGTTGATCTGGAAGCACTCGATACCGCTGAGTTCGGCGCCCGCGTGGTACGCCATCGCGTAGCCGTCGCCCGCGTTGGTCGGGTTCTCGTACGTGCCGTAGAGGTAGCCGGAGGCGGGCAGGCCCAGACGTCCGCAGGCGCCGGTCGCCAGGATGACCGCGCCGGCCCGTACGGTGACGAACCGTCCGGTGCGGGTGTCGAAACCGGCCGCGCCGACCGCCCTTCCGCCCGCCGTGAGGACCCGTACCGGCATCACGCGGTTCTCGATGCGGATGCGCTCGCGCATCTCACGACGGCGCAACTGCCGGTAGAGGACCTTCTTCACGTCCTTGCCCTCGGGCATCGGCAGCACGTACGAGCCCGAGCGGTGGACTTGGCGGACCGCGTAGTCGCCGTGCTCGTCCTTCTCGAACTTCACGCCGTACGACTCCAGGCGCTGCACCATCGCGAAGCCGCGCGTGGCGGTCTGGCGGACGGTGGCCTGGTTGACGATGCCGTCGTTGGCGCGGGTGATCTCGGCGACGTAGTCGTCGGGTTCGGCGCGGCCGGGGACGACGGCGTTGTTGACGCCGTCCATGCCCATGGCGAGGGCGCCGGAGTGGCGGACGTGGGCCTTCTCCAGGAGCAGGACGTTCGCGCCGTGCTCGGCGGCGGTCAGCGCGGCCATGGTGCCAGCGGTGCCGCCGCCGATGACCAGGACGTCGCAGGTCAGCTCATCGGCGTCGTGGAGGGAGGGGATGGGCGTGGCCGTCGTGCTGTCCATCGGGAGGGAGACCTTTCAGCTGCTGAGGGAAGCGAGGATCTCGCGGCGCAGGGCGACCGTCGCGGGCTCGCCGTGGGCCGTGCGCTCGCGGGGTCGGGGGACGTCCAGGACCTGGCCGGTGCCGAGGAGGGCGACGCGGTCGCCGAGGAACACCGCCTCGTCGACGTCGTGGGTGACGAAGACGACCGTCGCGCGGGTCCCGGCCAGCACCTCGACCAGCAGGTTCTGCATCCCGGCCCGGGTCTGCGCGTCCAGGGCCCCGAACGGTTCGTCCATCAGCACCGCGCGCGGACGCCCGGCCAGGGCACGGGCCAGCTGTACGCGCTGACGCTGACCGCCGGAGAGGCGGTGCGGCAACTGGTCCTCGCGGCCGGCGAGGCCAACCTGGGCGAGCCACTCCGTGGCCTGTGCTCGGCGTTCGGCGCGCGGCAACCCCCGTATGGCCAACGGCAGTTCGACATTGCGACGGGCGTTGCGCCAGGGCAACAGACCGTCCTCCTGGAAGACGAGGGCCCGGTCGGCCTCCGGCCGGGTGATGGGCCGGTCGTCCTGATTCACCTCGCCGTCCAGCGTCGGCAACAGCCCCGCCAGAGTCCGCAGCAGCGTCGACTTGCCGCAGCCCGACGGGCCTACGACGGTCAGCAACTCGCCGGGCGCGATGTCGAGGTCGAGGCCGTTCAGCACCGGAAGTCCGGGGCGCCCGATGGTCGCGCCCGCCAGCCGCAGCCGTACACCGCGCGGGGCCTCGGTCTCCACCGTGGACGTGCTGACCTGGGTCGTCATGATGCCGCCCTCCCGGACGCGTGCGCGGTGGCGGCCGGGCGCCGCGCCACCCGCAGGGGCGCCTCCCGCTCGGCGGCCGGGCGCGGCAGCCAGCGGGTGACGCGGCGCCCGGCGACCTCGACGGCGGTGGAAGTGAGCCAGCCGAGCAGACCGATAGTGGCCATGCCGACGAGGACGCCCGGATAGTTGACGATCGTGTAGTCCTGCCAGGTGCGGTAACCGACGCCGTACTGGCCGGAGATCATCTCGGCGGAGATCACGCAGATCCAGGACACGCCGATGCCCACCGAGAGCCCGCCGAGGATGCCGGGCAGCGCACCCGGCAGGACGACCGAGGCGAGGACGCGCAGCCGCCCGCCGCCCATCGTCAGGACGGCCTCCTCCCAGACCGGAGTCAGCGCCCGCACGGCATGCCGGGTGGAGACCAGGACGGGGAAGAAGGCGGCGGTGAAGGTGATGAAGACAATGCCCTGCTCGTTGGTGGGAAAGAGCAGGATCGCCACGGGGACGAGGGCGATCGCCGGGATGGGGCGCAGCACCTCCACCAGCGGGCCGAGCAGGTCGGCGGCGAGGCGGGAGCGGGCGATGGCGGTGCCGACCGCGATCCCGGCCACCGCGGCGAGGGCGAAACCGGTGAGGATGCGGGTCAGGCTGTCGGTCAGGTCCTGCCAGTAGACGGCCGTGCCGAGGCGGTGCGCGAACTCGTCGGCGACCTGGGTGGCGGTCGGGAACTGGGCGAACCTCAGCCACAGGTTGACGTGTTGGCTGGTCAGCAGCTGCCAGATGCCGAGCGCGGCGAGCAGCGAGGCCGCGCGCAACGCGTATCGGGCGTACGGGGATGAGGGGGCGGTCATTTCGCTGCCTGCCGGAGTGCGTCGGCGTAGCTGACGATGCGCGAACCGGGGTGTTCGGCGGCCCAGGCGTCGGCGGCGGACTCGGTGACGAAGGGCTCCAGGTCGGTGTCGTCCTGGACCCAAATCGACTTGTCGGCGAACCAGCGGGTGCCGGTGGTGGCGTCGGGGACGTACGCGGCCCGTACGGTGTCGCTGTGCTCGGCGACATGGCGGAGCAGGGTGGTCGGGTCGGCGAAAGTGCTGGTCGTGGAGGCGCCCTTGAGCCAGACCTCGGGCTTGGAGGCGGGGGCCGTGGTGGCGGCGGCCTTGGCATATCCGGTGCCGTACGCCTTCTTGAGGTAGCTGTCGTCGACGAAGTCGGAGACGTCCACCGTGCCCGCGAGCTTGGCGGAGACCAGCAGCGGGACGTCCTTCTTCAGGGCGGCGACCAGCTCGGGCTTGAGGGTGGGGTCGAAGGTGGCGATACCGCCCTTGCCGTTGTAGAGGTAGACGACCTCGGCGGGGAGTCCGGTGACCTCGGCGACCTTCTCGGCGGCTTCGACCGGGTGGGCGTCGAGGTAGCTGGTGGCCTTGATCTGCGCGGCCAGGAAGGCCTCGACGACCGCCGGGCGCTGGTCGGCGAAGGCACCGCGCACGGTGACTCCGTGCAGGGTGGGCAGGCCGAGCGAGCCGCCGTCGTAGAGGGCCTTCGCCTTGCCCTGGAAGGCCAACAGGCCCGGCCAGGCCACGAATTGGGAGAGCGCGTCGACGCTGCCCGCCTCCAGCGCCGAAGCACCCACCGCGGGCTGCTGGTTGAGCTTGCTGACGTCCTTGTCGGGGTCCAACCCGGCCTGTTCCAGGGCCCGTACGAGGGTGCCGTCGGCGGCCGAGCCGACGCTCGTCGACACCTTCTTGCCGCGCAGGTCGGACAGCGACTTCAGGTCTGAATTCGGGGTGGTGACCACGGTGTTGAGGGCGCCGCGCGAGTTGTAGCCGGTGACGGAGACCAGCCGGGTCGGGGCGTTCAGCTGCTTGCCCCGGGAGGCGTTGATGAGCAGCGGGAAGTCGCCCATGGACCCGATGTCGACCTTCCCGGCGACCATCGCGGCGGTGATCGGGGCGCCGGTCGCGTAGTCCTGCCACTCCACCTTGTAGGTGATGCCGTCGCGGGCGCCCTGGGCCTTCAGCGCGCTCTCGAAGTAGCCGAGGGAGCGCAGCAGGGTGCCCGCGGTGACGGTGTTGATGGTCTTGGACTGGTAGCCGACGGTCACGGTGACCGACTTGCTGTCACCGGCACTGGCGGAGCCACCGCAGGCGGTGAGCGGGAGGAACAGCGCGGCGGCGAGGGCGGCCGGAACGATTCTGCGCGCCTGGGTACGGGCCACGGAAGCCGTGCTGGAGGAACCTTTCACCGGAGGAGGTAGGGCATGTTGACGGTGACCGCGCCCGTGGGGCAGCGGGCGGCGCACGGGCCGCAGTACCAGCACTCGTCGACGTGCATGTACGCCTTGCTGGTGTCCGGGTCGATGGCGAGGGAGTCCAGCGGACACATGTCGACGCAGAGGGTGCAGCCGTCGATGCACTTGGACTCGTCGATCGTGACGGGCACGTCGGCACGCTGGGGGACGAGAGGCATGGCTGTCTCCGGGAAGTGGGTGAAAGGTGAAAGGGGCTAAGAAAGGTGGGGAATCAGCTGGACCGGTGCAGCAGTCCGCGCATGGTGATCCGGTCGCCCCGAAAACGGATGAACTCCAGGTCGACGGGCCGCCCGTCGGACAGACAGGTGAGCCGTTCCAGCATCAGTACGGCCGCTCCGCGCGGCGCCTCCAGTACGGCGGCGGAGTGCGCGTCGGCGGTGACGGCCTCCAGGGTGATCTCGGCGGTGCCGAGGCGCTTGCCGGTGATCTGCTCCAGCAGCCGGAAGACGTCGGTGTTCTCCAGGTCGGCGCCGAGGAGTTCGACGCCGATGTCCATCGGGATGTAGGTGAGGTCCAGGGACAGCGGCACCCCGCCCAGGCGGCGCAGCCGCTCCACGTACAGCACCTCGGCGTGCGGCGGCAGTCCGAGGCGGTCGGCGACCGGGCCGGGTGCGGGGACCGGGCTCATGGTGCGGACCTCGTTGGTGACCCGGCCGTGCTCGTGCAGGGTCTCCGCGAGCCCCATCAGCCGGTCCAGGCCGTGCGGGTACTTCTGACAGGTGACGACCGTCCCGACCCCGGGCAGCCGTTCGACCAGCTGTTCGGTGCGCAGCAGGTCCAGGGCCTGCCGCACGGTGTTGCGGGACGCGCCGTAGTCGACGCCGATGGCGTCCTCATGAGGGAGTACGCCGTCGGGGAAGCCCTCGGTCAGGATCTGGTGGCGCAGCAGGTCGGCGAGCTGCCGTGCCCGGTCCGCGCGCAGCCGGCGGCGCCGCGCTGCCGCGACGGGCGCGGTGTGTTCGCGAGGGCGGTCGGCGGGCATCGGGGGCTCCCAGAGGGGCGGGGGTACGTTTCCCCCGGACCATATCCGCGCCTCGCCCGACGTGGTGTTGCGGCAGTGTTGCGCCACCCCGGTGACGGTCGGGTACGGGTGTGAGCTGGCGGTTTGCCGTCGCGGGCGGCACACCTGCCACCTGGGGGCGGCCGGTGGTCAGCGCCTCGGAACACTGCCGGGGAGGCGGAGCCGCCGTACGACCGACCGGGGTTCCACAGCACGCATGCGCGAGCCGAGCGGGAGGGTCGACGCCAGGGTCGGTCCCGGTGCCGCGGGGGCGCGGTCGGCCGCCCACAGGGCCAGTTCGGGGTCCCGTGGGCCTCGTACGGTGTGCGGGGCGCCGTCGCCGAAGACGCGCACCGGGTGCGAGGCGTCCCAGGGCTGCCAGCCCGGGTCGCCGTCGACGGCGAAGCGGACCCACGCCGTGTGCATGGCCTCGGCGAGATCCTGCGGGGCACCCTCACCCGCGAGCTTGGCCGACTCGGGCGCCTCGTGGGTGTCGAACACGAATCCGAGTTCGAGGGCGTGGCAGGCGCCCAGGCCGGGCTTGGTGGAGGGCCAGGCGAACTCGTACACATGGGCCCCGCCACCGTGCCGGGCGTCCGCGAGGCGATGCAGCGGTACGCGGAGCAGGTGGTCGGTGACCAGCTGGCCGACCAGGTCGGCCGTACTGGCGTCGGGGTGCAGGGTGCGGTAGCCGCGCGGGACCTCCGGGCCGCAGCGGCAGCGGGCCATGGCCCCGGCCAGGGCGACCGCGCCGAGCCGGTCGACGCGTTCCAGGAGCCCGCCCGGCACCAGCCAGAGCCGGTACTCGTCCCGGGTCCAGCCCAGCATCAGGTCGACGCCGGCGGCGGCTCCCTCGACGAGGGCCTCCAGGGGGTCGCGGGGTACGAGGTCGCCGTCGACGACGATGCCGAAGGCGGGCCCGCCGAGGACCGGGCTGCTCAGCCGGCCGACCTCGCCCTGGACGCGCAGCAGCAGCTCCCGGTCGACGGCGGCGAAGGCCTCGGCGGTCGCCGGGATCTTCAGCCGGGTCGCCATCCGGCGCACCATCCGCCGTACCTTGTCGCGGTCGCTCACCTCGGGTGGCCCGCTCTGGAGCACCGCCCGCCGGAAGAGCCCCTGGGCGCGGGGAGCGGCGAGCAGCGCGCCGATACTGATCGCGCCGGCCGACTGGCCGAAGACGGTGACCCGGTCGGGGTCGCCGCCGAAGGCCGCGACGGACGCCCGTACCCACTCCAGCGCGGCGAGCTGGTCGCGCAGTCCCGGGTTGGCCGGCGCGTCCGGGAAGAGGCCGTAACCCTCCACGCCCAGACGGTAGTTGACCGAGACGAGGACCACGCCGTCGCGGGCGAAGGCGTGACCGTCGTAGACGGGAACCGCCGAGGAGCCACGGGTCAGGGCGCCGCCGTGGATCCACACCATGACGGGAAGCCGTGCGTCCCTGCCCAGCTCCGGCGTCCAGACGTTGAGGTTGAGGCAGTCGTCGCCGGGGACCACCGGGTCCGACAGCAGCCGGGCGAAGGCCTCGGAGTACGGCGGTTTCGGCGCGGTGGGACCGAAGCCGCCCGCGTCGCGCACCCCGTCCCAGGGGGTGGGCGGCACGGGCGGCCTGAACCGGCGGGGGCCGAAGGGCGGGGCGGCGTACGGGATACCGCGGAAGACCGCGATCCCGTCGCCCTCGTATCTGCCGCGGACGTCCCCGTAGGGCGTCCGAACGACGGGCTGCTCCACGGACTCCGTCGGTTCTGCCGTCATCTGCCCACCAGCTCCCTCGCCGCCGCGCGTGAACCGTTCAGATCAGAGCAACACATGACCTGGCGGTATTCCCGCGGAAGAAGCCATTCGGTGGGTGAGCGGGCGGCTATTTGGCGTACATCACCGTCCCGAAGCCGAGCTGGTCGAAGCCGCCGCTCGTCGTGCCGTAGTCCCCTCCCCCGCCCTCGGGCCGGACGCTCTCGGCCATCGCCTGGATGTACGGCACGGACAGGCCGCGCCGCTTGGCGTAGTGGTAGTAGAGGATGTCCCAGACCGGGCGGACCTGGCCCCGGCTCGCGGACGAGATCACGGTCTGTGAGGACTGGGCGCAGTTCTGGCCGGTGCCCCAGGTGTAGGTGGTGAACGGGACGTCGTTGCCCAGGTTGTACTTGGCGACGTACTGGGCGGCCTTCATGAACCGGTTGCTGTCGTAGCCGTACAGGTCGTCGCCCTGGGACCAGGCCATCTCGCAGAAGGCGCCCATCTGTCCCATGCCCATCACGGTGTGTCCCTGGTCGCGCCCGGACTCCTGCCACTGACCGAGCGCATAGCCGGCGGAGTCGGTGTAGAGGTACGGGACGGCGTGCGCGATGGAACCATTGCCCGCGCCGGTCTTGAAGTAGTTCACCCCCTGGTCGTACTTGGCCGCGTCGTCGCACAGGATCCCGATCGCGAGGATCGAGTTCATGTTGCAGAGGTCCCAGTTGGCCCAGTAGTTGGTGATGCAGGCGTCGTTGTGACCGGTGAGGAACTGGTTGTTGAGCGGGTAGAAGACGTTGAGCATCATCTCCTGGAAGGCGGCGAGGTCGAACCCGCTGTAGCCGCGCATGAGTTCGGCGGCGTTGGCGAACTGGTAGCCGTAGATCCCGGCGGCCAGGAAGCGGTCGGCGTTGCCGGTGACACTGGTGAGGGTGGACGCCCACGCGTTGAGGATGGCGACTGCCGTGTCCCCGTTGGCCGTTGTGCCCGCGATCTTCCAGCGCAGGGCGTTCTGGTAGGCGGCGTGGATGTCGTTGTAGAGGATGCCGTAGTTCTCGCCGGTGCCGCCCCGGATGATCGTGGCCTGCGGCCGGGCCGTCCAGGTCGACGCCGAGTGGGAGTTGGCGGTGAGACGGTTCCAGCCGGAGAGCCAGGGGTCGGTCCCTGCGGCGACCCGGACCTTGGCGCGGTTGAGTTCACCGTAGGCGTGGAGCATGCCGGGGTGGGTGAAGGTCGCGGGTGCGGCCTGGGCGGCGGGGGCCGTGAGTGCGGCGGCTGACGCGCCCACGGCGAGTGCGGCGGTGAGACCACCGGCGGACTTCAGCAGTCCCCGGCGGCTCAACCGGGTTGGGTTCTCAGGTGGGTTGTGGGGGTGTTCGCGGCTCATTGCGATGCATCTCCAATCCCAGGGGAATTCTGGGGATTCAGGTGGGGCTGATGCTCACCTCGTCGAAGACCGAGGTGCAGCGGGCCAGGGGGTCGCGGGAGCAGACCACGAGGCCCACGTAGTAGGCGGCGTCGCCGAAGCCGGGGATCTCTCCCTCGGCGAGGGGGGTCCAGCTGACGCCGTCATCGGTGGAGAAGGCTGCGGAGAAGGCGGTCCCGACGCGCTTCAGCCGTAGCAGGCAGGGCAGTTGGAGGGCGGGGGTGGTGGCTCCGGTGAAGGCGGAGGCTCCGGCCACGGTCTTCCGGAGCATCAGCTGTGCGGTGGTGCCGCCGGTTACGATCGCCCCGGCCGCCTGGTCGAACGGCGACAGGGACTTGGCCATGAGCAGCCCGACCCGGTCGGCGGTCGTGGCTCCGGTACGGGAGACCAGGCGGGCGGTGAGGACACTGTCCCCGGTGACCGGTTGGCGGACGAACTGCCCGGTCATGCCCTGCCCGTTGACGTTCAGGTCGGTCCCGGCACCGCGTACGACGAAGGTCCCGTCCCCGTCGTTCTCCTCCTTGTACGAGGTCGAGCCGGGCGTACGTATCGCGACCACGCCGTACGTCCCCAACTCCCGTTCGTCCAGGACCACATCGCCGAGGTCGCCGTACGTCCAGGGGGCGGGCGGCGGCGCGGAGACGGTGAGCGTGAGGGTCGCCGTCGCCGTGCCGGAGGCGTTGCTCGCGGCCGTGGTGACGGCGAACTCCCCGCTCTCGGCGGGCGTTCCGGAGACGAGACCGGTACGCCGGTCCAGACGCAGCCCCTTCGGCAGCCCGGCGGCGCCGAACCGCACCGGCTCGTGCGAGGCCCGGATCAGGTGCCGGAAAGGGACACCGACGTTGGTGAAGGCCGTGTCCGCCGACAGCACCTCTGGCATGGACGGCACAGGCATCACGGCATCGGTCGGCGCCGAACGCGGCCCACGGCCACCGGAGTTGGTCTTGGCGACGGTGTAGTGGTACGTCCGTCCGGGCACCCCGGTCGCGTCCGCGTACCGCACCCGGGTGCCGAACCCGACCGGCCCGACACCGGTCGCGACACTCTCGTACGGGCCCTCGGGGCGCGTGCCCCGCAGCACCGTGTACCGCGCCGACAGGTCGGGGTCGGTCCACGTCAGCTCGACGGCGTCGGCTCCGGTGGCCGCCCGCAGATCGCCGGCGGTGCGTCGAGGACGCGGCACGCACCAGACGGACCCGGAGTCCGAGGTTACCTGGACGTTGTCGAAGGCGCCGGTGCCGGTCTCGGCGTACTCCGCGTCGACGCCCAGGCAGGAGGTGAGGGTGAGCCCGGCGTACACCGTGCGTCCCAACTCGACCTCGGTGGAGCCGACTTGGGTCCAGTGTTCGCCGTCCGGCGAGATGGACCCCGTACAGCGGCGGCCCTTGCGCTCGACTCGCACCCAGTAGGGGGCCCGGAGGCGGTAGCCGTCGCCGGCGCCTTCGACGTAGGGCGCCTCCAGCGGTGTCGCCGACTCGGGGAGCGTGCCGAGGTCGGAGATCGGGAAGGACGCGGCCGTGGTGATCGCCTGCTGCTGCGAGGGCGGTACCGGGGTGCTGCCCGTCGCGGAGACCGCCGCTCCGGACGCGGGGCGTACGGTCCACACCCCGCTCCAGGTGTGCAGCGGCAGGCCCTGGATCAGCATCGACGCGTGTGGGGCGGCGGGGTCGAGGGAGGCGCGCAGGGTGACGCCGATCCTGGAGTACTGGGAGCTGAGCGGCCAGACGATCCGTGCCGTGACGGTGCCGTCGCCACGCAGGGACACGTGGGCCAGGCGGTGGGTGTCCGCCGTACCGCCCGCCTCCAGCACGAACCGTTCACCGTCGAAGACCGCCGAACCGGGGACGCCCGTCTCCCCCACGTCCTGGCTGGACCAGGGCGCGGGCAGGCCGGCGCTGGCCGACACCCAGCCCGAAGTACCGCTCGCACCAAGGGAGTTGGTTGCAGTCACCGTGTAGTAGTAGGTCCGGCCGCGACGGGCGTCCCGGTCCGTGTACGTGTCGGTGGTGACGGCGTCGGCGATCGTCTCGTACGGGCCCTCCGGGCGGGTGGCCCTTCGTACCGTGTAGCCGGTCGCCCACGCCGACGGGAGCCAGAAGACGGTGACTGTGTCGTCCGCGCCGAGTGCCGTGATCCCCGCCGGGGCGGTGGGCGCGGTCGGCGCCGGGGCCGTCGTACCCGCGAACGTCAGGGTGCCCCAACTCGGCAGGTCGTCGTTGCTGCCCTCCACGACTCGGGTGCCGCCCGTCCCCCTGAAGACGGCGGCCTTCGTGTACGGGGTGTCCAGGCCGCGTACGCCCGCGTAGTGCGCGTACGCCATCTCGTAGATCGGGGGCAGGGTGCCGCGGACCTTGTCCGAGACGGACGTCTTGATGTACTTGCCGGTGCGGTCGAGGTCGGGGGTGAAGGGGACGGCGTTGCCGAGGTTGTAGCGGGCGGCGTACTCGAGGTTGGCGAGGAGACGGTTGTCGTCGTGGCCGTACAGGTCGATGCCCTGGTTCCAGGCGACCTGGGCGGCGTCGGCGTGCAGGCCGACGGCGAGCTGTTCGTGGCCCTGGTCCCGGCCGCTCTCCTGGCCCTGGCCGGCGTCGGTGACGATGCGGTGACGGACGCTGCCGTTGCCCGCGCCGGCCGCCAAGTACCGCAGGGCGTCCTCGAAGAGGGTCGGTTCCTCGCAGAACACGCCGATGGCCAGGACTGTTTGAAGGGCTGTCAGGTCCCAGTTGCCGTTGGCGTAGAGCATGTAGCCGGAGACGGCGGGATACCAGACGTTCAGGAAGGACGCCTCGCAGCGGGCGATGTCGGCGGCCGTCCAGCCGTCGTAGTCGCCGCCGTGGCGCAGGAGTTCGGCCGCGTTGACGAACTTGAAGGCCTGAAGGCCCGCGCCGAGCGGTCCGTCCGCCCCGGTGATGGCGGTCAGTGACGCCGACCAGACGTTGAGGATGTCCCGGGCCTTGTCGGCGTACGCGCGCTCGCCCGTGACACACCACATCAGGGCGTTCTGGTAGGCGGCGGCCGAGTCGGCGACGGCCTGGTTCTGGAAGTTGGCCGGGCCACGGCCCCAGGAGGTGATCTGGCCGGTGTTCTGGATCGTGTACGTCGACTTCGAGCGGGCGTGGGCGGCGAGCGCCAAGTAGCCCTCGTACACCGGGGATTGCCGTGCGGCGACCGCGTCCTTCATCCGGGTGAGGTCGGTGGCGCTGTGCAGCAACCCCGGGTGGGCGAAGGTGCGTTGACGCGCCGCCGCCCAGGCCGGGCCGGGGACGGCGGCGAGGCCGGTCCCGCCCGCTGCCAGCAGCAGAGCGGCGGCACCGCTGCCGCCGAGGAAGCCCCGGCGGCTGAGTGGGGAGGTCGTCATGACGTCGCTGCCGCCTCGGCCTCGGCTTCGGCGGTGGTGAGGAAGCGGAGGTTCGTCACGTGCTCGTTCGTGTGCATCGGGATGGTGTCGGTGGTGAGGTACCAGGTCGGCTTCTTCATCGAGTCGGCGATCACCAGGCCGTTGACGACGAGGTTCTCGAAGGTCACGTCCTTGATCGGGTGCTTGGCGTCATAGCCGAGCAGCAGGCACGTGGCGAGCGGCTTGCCCGTGTAGGAGAGGTCCTTGACGTGGACGTTCTGGATGCCGCGGCCGACCGAGGTGTTGTACTTCGTGTTGTACATGATCCGCATATGGATGAGCTGACCCCAACGGAAGTCCTCCACACGGACGTTGTCGACCTTCACGTTCTTGATCAGGTTGCTGTCACCGGCGTTGAGGGCGATGCAGCCCTGGTAGCCCATCTGGGGCTCCCGGTGGTCCAGGATGTCGAGGTTCCTGAAGGTGAGGTTCTTCAGCACCTCGGGGTTGTCGGTGTTGCCGTGCGTGCCGACGTTGATGGGGTGGGCGACGTCCGCCCAGAGGGTGGAGTTGCGGACGGTGATGTTCGTCGTGTCGCCGTAGTACTCCCAGCGGTGGGTGTAGATCGCGATGCAGTCGTCGGAGTTGCGCATGAAGACGCCGTCGATGACGACGTTGCTGCTGCAGAAGACGTCGATGCCGTCGCCCCAGCCCTTCGAGCTGAAGGAGCCGAGACCCTTGATCGTGACGCCCGTGGCCTCGCCCAACTGGACCGCGTAACCGTTGGGGTTGAGGACGGTGACGGCGCCGATGGAGATGTTCCGCGAGTTCTCCACGAGGGCCCCGCCGCCCGCCGTCCCGGCGAGGACGCCCCGGCCGGCGATCCCGGCGTGCTCCACGTCGCGGAAGATCACGGTCGCCTTGAGGACGGCGCCGCCGTCGAGGTAGACGGTCTTGCCGGAGGGGACGAGCAGGGTGCCGTCGGCGGTGGTGTGGACGCCGGGGCCGTAGTAGATGACGTTCGGGTCGTCCGCCGCGGGGCGCTTCTTCTCGACCGCGCGGGCGAACAGGTGGAGGCAGTCGAAGATGTCGTCGTTGATCTGGACGACGACGTTGCGCGGCCGGTCGAGCGTGAACCGCAGGGTGTCACCGAGGAGTTCGGGCGTGATGCCGTACGAGTCCGGTCTCACCCGGGCCTTGGTGGTGCCGCCCTTGAGGTAGGTGACCTCGATCTCGACGGAGCCCTGGAAGTCGAAGTACGCCAGCGAGGAGTTGTAGACCTTGCTCGACCCGGTGGTGGGGTTGATCTCCCCCAACTGGGGCCGCCAGATGTCGAGGGTCTGCCACTCGCCGTCGGGGGCGGTACGGACCCGCACCTTGAAGCTGGTGTTGGTCGGCATGGCGGACGGGCGCGGGTAGGTGACGAGCGTCGGCACCGCCGCGACTTCGTCCGCCTGGGCCGTCGTGGCCGTCAGGTTGGTGAGACCGGCCGCGAGCGCGGTGGCACCGGCCGCCTGGAGAGCGGTACGGCGGGACAGGGACGGGTTCATCCGGAACTCCTTGCAGGGTGAAAAGAGACAAGGGGCGAACGAGGAAGACGGGAAGGTCACTTGAGGCCGGTGGTCGACATCCCGGCGACGAAGCCGCGCTGGGCGATCAGGAAGATCAGCAGGATCGGCACGACGTACATCACGGACCCGGCGGCCAGCAGGTTGTTCACGGGGAGCCCGCCCGGAGTGACGTACTGCGTCATGATCGCGACGGAGAGCGTGGTGCGGTCGCTGGACAGCAGCAGCATCGGAGCGATGAAGTCGCCCCAGCTCCAGGTGAAGGCGATCACGAAGCTCGCGGCGAGCACGGGCCGGGACTGCGGCAGGAAGATCCGCCAGAAGATGGTCGCGTAGCCGCAGCCGTCGATGATCGCGGCCTCCTCCAGCTCCCTCGGCATCCCGGCGAAGAACTGCCGGAAGAGGAAGACCAGATAGGGCGCCGCCGACAGTCCCCACAGCACCCACGGCCAGTACGTGTCGACCATGCCGACCTTGGCGAAGATGAGGTAGGTCGGGAAGAGCGTGATCATCTGCGGCAGCATCATCGAGCCGAGCAGGATGCCGAACAGCACCTTCTTGCCGGGCGCGTCGAGCCGGGCGAAGCCGAAGCCGACCCAGGCGGAGCTGAGGGTGACGAGGGTGGCGTAGATCAGGGCGATGATGAGGGAGTTGCGGGCGTAGCCGAGGAAGTCGATCTGGGTGAAGGCGTCGGCGAAGTTGTGCCACTGGATGCTGTCCGGCAGCCAGTGCACGGGGGACGCGGCGAGTTCGGGCGTGGTCTTCAGCCCGGTGATGATCAGCCAGCCGAAGGGGCCGATCATCAGGCCGGTGATCACGACGAGGACGGTGTAGAGGACGAGTCGGGACGTACGCACCCGCACACGGGCTGCGGAGCCGTCGTTCCTCGGTGTGACGGTGGTGGCAGTGGTGGCGGTGGTGGTGGCGGTCACTTCTTCGCCTCCGGGTCGACGTTGTAGAACACCACACCGGAGGTGAGCTTGAAGATCAGACCGGTCGCGATGAGGATCAGGACGAAGAGGACCCACAGGAGCGCGGAAGCGTAGCCGTAGCGGCCGAGCGCGAAGTACTCCGCGAACACGTGCATCATGTACATGTAGTTGGTCTGCGGAATCGCGGTGACTCCGGCGGGAGTCGGGTTGGACGCGATCAGCAGCGGCATGATCGTCTGGACCGAGGCGATCATCCCGGTCACGGCCTGGAACAGCAGCACCGGCGAGAGCAGCGGCACGGTGATGCTGCGGAAGGTCCGCCAGGCGCTCGCGCCGTCGATCCGGGCCGCCTCGTGGAGTTCGCGGGGTACGTCCTGGAGCCCGGCCAGCGAGATGATCATGACGTTTCCGGCGGCCCACAGCACCGCCATCAGGATCACGTAACGGGCGTACGGATCGTCCAGCCAGGCGACGGCGTCGATACCGACGATGTTGAGGACACCGTTGGCGGCTCCCGAGTCACGGTTGAAGAGCGCCTTGAAGACAAGGCCCGCGCCCACCGGCGGTACGACGGCCGGCAGATAGAGCAGCGTGCGCCACAACCCCCGTGCCCGCAAAGGACGGTTGACCAGGACTGCCAGTCCGAGCCCCGCGACGATCGACAGCGGTACGGAGGTGAGGGCGAACACCCCGGTTCGGCTCAGCGAATCCCAGGTCACCTGGTCGGAGAGCAGCTCGCGGTAGTTGGCGAACCCGACGAAGCTCCAGTTCGGGGAGATCCCGTCGAAGGTGGTGAAACTCAGCCACAGCGCGTACGCCATCGGCCCGACGGTCAACAGCAGGAAGCCGACGATCCATGGGGCGGTGAACATGTAGAACGCCCGGTGCCTGCGGGCGGTCACGGAGGTCCGGGGCAGGCCGCCGGAGCGGGCAGCACCGGTGCGGGCGGTGGACGGCAGCGGCCGCCGCACGGCTTCGGGGATCTGTCCGACGGTCATCCCACCTGCTCCTTACCGCGCTTGAGCTGCTCGTTGATCGACGCGTTGAGGCGTCCGGCGAGGGTGTCGACGGAGATCCGGCCGTTCATCGCGGCCGGCAGGACCTGGTTGATCAGGGCCTCGAGCGCGTCCCACTTGGCGTAGGGGGTGAAGGGGGTCACCGAGAAGTGCTTCAACTCGGCCTCCTGCACCCGGAAGACCCGCTTCTGGTACTCCTCCTTCTGCGGCATCAGCGGCCGCAGCGACTTCAGCGTCGGAATCCCCCAGCCGCCCTCCGCGCGAGCCTTGGCCGGCCCCTCGCCGAAGAACCACTCGAAGACCCGCCAGGCGGCGTCCTTGTTCCGTGCCTTCTTCGGCATCCACATGCCGGTGCCTGCCTGGCAGGAGCTGATCCGGGGCCCGCCCTCGAACACGGGGGCGGGCGCGAGCCGGGACACTTCGGCGATCTTCGGCTCGGCGTTGATCATGCCGCCCAGCCAGTAGCCGTTGCCCGACATGGCCATGCGGTTCGCGACATAGGTCGGCCCGTCCCAGGCGTCGGGGTTGGGCTGGATGAGACTCGGCCCGACCTTGGCCTTGGCGTAGTCGACGTACCAGGTCAACGCCCTGCGGGCCTCGGGGGTGGTGAAGTCGACCCGGGTGAAGTCCGCGGAGAACAGCTGCCCTCCGGCGGCGGCGACCAGATTCGTCAGCAGGATGACGACGTTCACACCGTTGTAGCTGCCGCCGTAGACGGTGGTCTGGCCGTTCTTCCGTACGACCAGACGGGCGGCCTTGTCCGACCACTCCTCGTACGTGATCGGCTCGGTCTCGGACGGATAGTCCACGCCAGCCCGGTCGAACTGGGCGGTGTTGAACCAGAACATCGCGTCCTGGGAGAAGTCCTTCGCCATGCCGTAGCGGGGACCCTTGCCCTGGGTGGTGCCGTCGAACCGCCACAGATCGTTGGCCGGATCGAGGTCCTCGACCCTGAGGACGCTGGACTTGGCGAAGTACGGGTCCAGGTTCTCGGCGACTCCCCGGGCCGCGTAGAACGGAGCGTCCAGGGCGCCGACACCACGCACCAGGTCCGGCGGCTTGCCGCTGGTGAGCATCGCGATCAGCCGGGTGATGTCGTCCTGCACCACGGTGATGCCGATACCCAGCTCGCGTTCCGCCTGCTGGATCAACTCCGTGGAGATGTCGTCGAGTTTGACCATCATGGTGATGGACTCACCGCCACCCGTGGCCGCGCCGGCCACCCGCAGGGCGCAGCCGCTCAGCGCCGTCGCGCCGACCGCCGCCCCACCGCCCGCCGAGAGGGCGAGAAACCGGCGGCGGCTCGGGTGTGTACCGGCGGCCTGTGCGTGCATGAACGTCCCACCTCCTGCTGTGTGTTGTTCGGGTACCGGGCATCGACAGCAACCGGTTGTCTTACTTCGTGGCAGAGCTTCTTCCGGTCAACAGGCGACGTCAAGAGTCTCGACGACTTTCGAAAAGACTGGGTGAGCCGGTTGACGCGGGTCATTTCAGCAACCGGTTTCTCACATGTCGGCGAGTTCTCGTTCAGAGAGTTCTCGTACGTCGAACCAGTCGAAGTCCGCCTGGGTGCGGGTGCCGCCCAGATCCTGGGCGCAGACGCCGACGAACGCGCCGGTGAAGCGCAGGCGCTGGCCGTAGTCGTCGGAGAGCCTGGACGCGTCGAGGACGGGCCCGACCGGCTGCCAGTCCAAGCCGTCCGGGGAGGCGGAGAAGCGGAGTTCGGCGCCGTCGAAGCGGGCGCGCAGGTGCACCAACGGCCAGTCGTCGACGTCGAGTTGGGAGTCTGGGAGTTCTCCGTAGGCCCCGTCGTCGGTGAAGACGATGCCTAGCACCCTGCCCCTGCCCTCGGCGTGGGTGAGGCGCAGATAGTAGTGCTGGGTGGTGTCGTACCAGCAGATCAGGCCCGCCAGTTGGGTGAAGTGGGCGGGGCGGAAGTCGACCACCGTCGTCGCCTCACAGCGCACCGAGGTCAGCCGGCGCGCGACCAGGCTCTGGTCGTAGCGGGAGTGCGGGCTCTGTCTGCCGCGCAGCCGCAGATGGCCGGGGCGTTCGGTGAGGGTGAGCCAGTCGGGGGTGGCGGGGGCGCGCAGGGTGCTCCAGTGGGCGGGGAGGGTGGGGGTGTCGAAGTCGTCGCGGTCAACGGCCTTGGGTGGAGCGGTGGTTGGGGGTTCCGTTGTCTTGGGTGCGGGCACCTCCAGGCTCGGTCGGCGGCCTCCGTCCGCCAGTCGCAGCCAGCCGTCGTCCGTCCAGGTCACGCGTTGCAGACAGGTCTCCCGGCCGAGTACGCAGCGTGGTCCGTCGGGAGTGGCCACGGGACGCGAGGCGAGGTGGGCGAGGTACCACTCCCCCGCCTCCGTGCACACCAACTCCCCGTGCCCGGCCTTCTGCAGGGGCCAGTCGGGAATGTCACGGGTCGTCAGGAGCGAGCCCTGGGGGTCGAGTTCGTAGGGTCCGGTCAGTTCGCGTGAGCGGGCCATCAGGATGCCGTGGTTCCAGCCGGTGCCGCCCTCGGCGAGCATCAGGTAGTACCAGCCGTCCCGCCGGTACACGTTGGGACCCTCGATCAGCTCGTCGTGGGTGAGGATCGTGCGCGGCAGTCCGATCAGGGCCTGTTTCAGGGCGTCGTACTCCTGGAGCAGGATTCCGGCGAACGACGGATGCCCCTCGCGCGGGTCCCACTGCATGTTGAGCAGCCAGCTGCGGCCGTCCTCGTCATGGAAGAACGACGGGTCGAACCCGGAGGAGTTCAGGAACACCGGTTCCGACCACGGACCGTCGATCGACTCGGCGGTCACCAGGTAGTTGTCGACGTCCTTGTAAGGGGAGCCGACGGTCCGGACGATGCTGTAGACCATCCAGAACCGGCCCTCGTGGTACGACAGCGAGGGCGCCCACACTCCGCCCGAGTCGGGGACTCCGCGCAGGTCGAGGAGGTCGGCGCGGTCCAGGATGTGCCCGGCCGGCGTCCAGTGGACGAGGTCCGTCGAGTGGTGCACGGGGACGCCCGGGAACCACTCGAAGGTGGAGGTGGCGAGGTAGTAGTCGGCACCGACCCTCAGGATGCTGGGGTCCGGGTGGAATCCGGGGAGCACGGGGTTGTGGATGTGACCCGGGAGCATACAGGTCCTTCGTGTTCGGTATGTCGAAATTTTCGGTCCGGAACGATCAGGTGAATCCCTATGTCTTCACGCCGCGTTGAGGCGGGCTTAATGTAGAAAGCGGTTGCTACGCGGTCAATGTTTCCGTCGTGTGAGCAGCGCTATTCGAAATTTTCGATGGCCCTCGGGCAGGTCGGAGAGGCGGTTGCAGATGGTCCGCACCGGAGATGGCACCACGTCGACCGGGCCCACGCTGGCGGTCGTGGCCCGGGAGGCCGGGGTCTCCGTACCGACCGCCTCGAAGGTCGTGAACGGCCGGGAGGACGTGGCGCCGGAGACCCGGCGGCGGGTCACCGAGGCGCTGGACCGGCTCGGCTACGTCCGCAGACCCCGCTTCGACGCGTCGAAGGCGCCCGGCCTGGTCGACCTGATCGTCCACTCGCTGGACAACTCCTGGTCGGGCGCGGTCCTCCACGGGGTGGAGGAGGCGGCGCACGACGCGGGCCTGGAGGTGGTCGTGTCGGCGGGGCTGACCCGGACCCGGGGCGGGCGCCCGGAACGCGGCTGGCTGGACAAGCTGACGACCCGTGGCTCCTCCGGTGTCCTGTTCAACCTCGCCGAACTGACCCCGTCGCAGTACGCCTGGCTCGACCAGCACCACATCCCGTTCGTGATGATCGACCCGGTGCTGGAACCGCCGCCGGGGGTGGTGTCGGTGGGCGCGGCCAACTGGCACGGCGGAGTGACGGCGGCGGAACATCTGCTGGGCCTGGGCCATGAACGTATCGCGGTCATCGCCGGGTACCGGCGCAAGATGTGCAGCAGTGCGCGGGTGGCCGGGTATCGCTCGGCGCTTGTCTCGGCGGGGGTGCGCCAGCGTCCCGAATACATCCGGTACGGCAGCTTCGACGAGACGGTCGCGTACGGGCGGATGTTGGAGCTGCTGGATCTGCCTGAGCCGCCGACGGCGGTGTTCGTGTGCTCGGACAAGATGGCGCTCGGTGTGTACCGGGCTTTGGCAGAGCGGAAGTTGAGGGTGCCGGAGGATGTGAGTGTGGTGGGGTTCGACGACCTGCCGGAGTCTCGGTGGGTTTCGCCTGCGTTGACCACTGTTCGGCAGCCGTTGTCGGAGATGGCGGGGGCCGCGGTGGGGTTGTTGGTGCGGATGATGGGCGGGGAGCGGCCGGAAGGGACTCGTACGGAGTTGTCCACGCGGTTGGTTGTGCGGGGTAGTACGGCTGCGCCGGGCTGTCCCGGTTCCTGAGGTTTCCCGAGCTGAACGAGCACCGCTACCGGACCGAGCTGTCGGCGGCGTTGCAGAAGACCCCGGCCGTGCTGGCGCGCATGCAACGCATGGCCGCCGAACGGGCGAACCCGATCGCCGTCACGGTGGCCGCCCGAGACGAGGCCGGAGCCTTCCTCAACTCCGGTGACTTCGCCGGCGGTTGGCCATCGTGGAGCGCGCAGTTGTTGAGGCTGAGACGACTCTGCATGGGCGGCGCGACCGCGCGTACGGCCTGGGCGTCCTGCACCTGCGCGGGCTGACCTTGGCCGGCCGGATCGAGGACAGGACCGCCGCGAATCCCTCGAAGCGGCCTGGGACATCGCACCCGAGATGGCCCGAGTCCACCCGACCTCTTTCGATAGGTGGAGTCTTGGTCGTGAGGATCGGACCGGAATCGAATCGGATGGATATTCGGTGTCTGCCTGCCCCATAAGGACACAAGATGGTGCGCATGACTTTGGCCACCCCCGTACTGCACACCACTCGCCTGCGACTGCGCCCCTTCACCGACGCCGACGCGGACCTGCTCTTCGCCCTGCACAGCAGCACCTACGTGATGCGCTACTGGGACTCCCCGCCGTGGAGCGAACGGGCCCGCGCGGAACGCTTCATCGACATGTGCCGGAAGATGGCGGACGAGGGCACCGGGGCCCGGGTGGCCATCGACCGCGCTTCTGACGGGGCCTTCGTCGGCTGGTGCGGTCTGACCGGATGGAACCCGGACTACCGCAGCGCGTCGTTGGGCTACGTCCTCGACGAGGCCATGTGGGGACACGGCTACGCGACGGAGGCCGCGCACGCCTTGCTGCGGTGGGCATTCGACACACTGGACCTGAATCGAGTCCAGGCCGAGGCCGATACGCGCAACGTGGCATCCGCCCGGGTCCTGGAAAAGATCGGATTCATCCGTGAAGGGACGTTGCGGGAGGACTGCGTCGTGAACGGCGAGGTATCCGACTCGTGGGTGTTCGGGTTGATCAGGCGAGAGTGGCAGCCGGCGACCGTGCCGGTTCCAGCCCGTGAAGAGCGGCGTTAAGTCTGTCTGGCATCCTGTCCGTGGTGCGCTCCCAGACACGAGCAGTCGCATTCAGCGCCCGTTGCCTCCAGGCACGCCCGCGTGCACCGCGACAGTGTCGACATGTCTCGCCAGAGCACGACGTACCCGTATCGGTCGATCACCGCCGTCAACCCCACCGGTCGGGGAGGCAATCGGTGGACCCTGCGCCGGAAGCCCGCCCCGCAGGCACTCGACATCGCCTTCGACTGCCGACTCTCCGTCGGCAATCGCCTCGATCTCTGCTAAGGGCGCATCGACCCGGGCACGCTGATCATGGTGTCCGGGTCTGAAGCCTTTGCGGTGACGGCTGCGGAGTGACAACTGTCTGACGTACAGGTGGTCGAGACCCTGGTTGACCACGCTGCGCCGGGCGATGGTGAACGGCCAGGCCTCCTCCACGGCCGCATCCGCCAAGAAGGCGCCTTCGCTGTGCTCGACCTCGACCTCGACCACCCCCTCGCGCCGTGGCTGCTCGGCGACGCCGCCCTCGCCGACGCCTACAACACGGCCTACGAGCGCGTGTACCCCGGCGTGCTGACCGAACTGCGCATCCCCGCCACCGCCTTGACCGGCCGCAAAGCCTGGGAGCAGTGGCTGTACGGCTGACGACCACCAACAACGCGGCAGGGGGCCATCGCGGCCCGAGGTGCCCCTCAGGCCGCCATCAGCGCCGCCAGGGCGCGGTCCATCGCGGCGTTGAACTCTTCCGGCGTCAGCGGCAGACGGGACTTGATGTCCCGACTCCACTGGTCGGCGAGGACCTCGGCGGAGCCCGCCTCGACACCGTCGAGCGCCGCGTCGGCCAGGTCCGACGGAGCGATCTTGGCCACGGGCCAGCCCGCCGCCATGTCGGTGTCGGCCAGGCCGAGGTGTACCGCTGTGACGAGCGTGCCCTGCTCGGCGAGTTCCAGGCGGACGCCGTTGGTCATGGCCCAGGCGGCGGCCTTGGTCACGTGGTAGGCATTGGCGCCCTGGCCCCCGAACCACGACATGGCGGAGAGGACGTTGACGATCGCGCCCCCGCCGTTCCCGGCGAGCGCCGGCGCGAACTCCCGGATCATTCCCAAGTGGCCGAACATGTTGGTCTCCAGCTCGTGCCGCACCGCGTCCAGCGAACCGGTCACCAGGTCGGTCCCCGTCTGGATCCCCGCGTTGTTGATGAGCAGCGAGACGTCCGGGGCGGCCTCGGCGGCGGCCCTCACGGATGCGGGATCGGCGATGTCGAGGGGCAGCACCTCGGCCCCGGGCAGGTCCACGGTCTCCGGTCGGCGGGCCGTCGCGTAGACCTTGCGGGCGCCCCGTTCGAGCAGGCGCTGGGCGAAGGCGCGGCCCAGGCCGCGGTTGGCTCCGGTGACAAGGGCGACGGAGTTGTTGATATCCATGGCCGGTACGCTAGAACCTGACGCTAACGTCAGGGGCAAGTGCTTGGTCGTCAGGGCCAGGGGTGAGAGGAATCACCATGACTGTCACAGCGGCCGCAGCAGAGCGGTTGATCCGCATCGGCGAGGTGGCACGAGGCGCCGACGTCTCAGTGCGCGCCGTGCGCTACTACGAGCAGCAAGGGCTGCTCATCGCGGAGCGCAGCCCGTCCGGCCAGCGCCTGTACCGGCAGGACGCCATCCACCTGGTCCGCTTCTTCCAGCAGATGTTCGCCGCCGGCCTCACCAGCCGAAGGATCAGCGAACTCCTGCCGTGCTGGGACTCCGGGCACACCGACGCCGGGCAACGAGCCATGCTGCGAGCCGAGCGCGAGCGCATCCAGGCCAAGATCGACGACCTGCAGGCCGCCCTGGACCACCTCGACGAGGTCATCGCGATCACGGACACGCACCCGTAGGCGCGGTCGGCCAGACGGACACCCCGGAAATGAGAGTGCCCGCGCCCCTGAAGGGGTGCCTCTAACTCCGGCCCGTTGCCCAGGTGATGCCGCCCAGCAGGTGGGCGCGGAAGTCCGGGTCTTCGTATGCCTCCTCGGCGTGGCCGAGAGCGGTGTAGAAGACTCGGCCGTTGCCCGCGCCATGCTCTCTGCACCACGCCAACGGGTGGTCGTCGCCCATTCGTCCGCCCTCGTAGGAGGCCTCGTCGGCGGATATCAGTACCCGTACCGTGCCTCGGGGGTTGGTGCGGAAGTCGTACCACTCGTCTGTGAATTGCCAGACTTCGGGCAGGTGGGCCGTCGCGGGGTGGGCGTGGTCCTCGACCATCGCCTTGCCGGGCTGGTAGGCCGGGTGTTGGGCGAACCGGGCGCCGAGCAGTTCGCCGTAGTACGGCCAGTCGTACTCCGTGCAGGCCGCCGCGTGTATGCCTACGAACCCGCCGCCCGCCTCGACGTATGCCGCGAGCCGCTCGCGCCCGGCCGGGGTCAGCACCTCGCCGCTGGTGGAGAGGAAGACGACGGCCGCGTACCCGTCCAGGGGCCGCTCGAAGGCCTCGGGCTCCTCGGTGTGGTCCACCTCGAAGTCGCCGAGTGTGGGTACGGCGGCCACGGCGGCCGGGATGGAGTCGTGCCGGAATGCGGTCGTGCGGGTGTAGACGAGGAGTCTCGGTGCCATGGGTAGCGAGCTTATGCGGCGGGGTCGTCCAGTCCCAGGGGGTCGAGGTGGTCGGCTACGAGGGTGGCGAACTCGTCCGGGGTGGCCAGGCGGACGCCGAGAGTTTCGGCTTTGGTCCGCTTGGATCCCGCGCCCTCTCCGGCGACGACCAGGGTGGTCTTCTTGGAGACGCTGGAGGAGGAGCGGCCTCCGGCGCGTTCGATGAGTTCGTTCATCTGGTTACGGCTGAGCTTCTCCAGGGCTCCGGTCATGGCACCGGTGACGACCACCGTCATCCCGGCCAGTGGTCCGCTCGTCGTGTCCGCGGTCTCCGAGGGGCCGTCGGCGGCGGCTTCGGTCGTAGGGGCGGGTGGCGTGGCGCCGGGTTCGGTCATGTTCACCCCGGCTGCGACGAGTCTGTCGATGAGCGGGGCGAGTTCGGTCAGTTCGGCGACGATGGACGGGGCCTTCTCGGTGCCGATGCCCTCGACCTGACGCATCGCTTCGGCGTCCGCGGCGCGGATGTTGTCCATCGTGGCGAAGTACCGGGCGATACGGCGGGACATGGAGCGGCCGGTGCC
Source organism: Streptomyces sp. NPDC002156 (assembly GCF_053593675.1). Taxonomy (NCBI): domain Bacteria; kingdom Bacillati; phylum Actinomycetota; class Actinomycetes; order Kitasatosporales; family Streptomycetaceae; genus Streptomyces; species Streptomyces sp. NPDC002156. Next base: position 74,293 of record NZ_JBSFDA010000029.1, read on the forward strand.
GCGTACGCCGAGGGCGCACAGCACGCGCGACAGGGGCTGGCCCTTCGCCGCGTCGATCGCGGCCAGGAGGTTGTCGGTGCTCGTCTCGCCCATCCGCTCCAGGGCCAGCAACTGCTCCCGGGTGAGGGCGAACAGGTCGGCGAGATCCTTCACCAGTCCGGCGTCGACGAGTTGGACGACGCGGGTGTGGCCGAGGCCCTCGATGTCGAGCTGGTCGCGGCCGGCCGCGTAGGAGAGGGCGGCGACCAGATGGCAGTTACGGCCGTTCTCGCAGCGCCAGCGCTGTTCGCTGGTGTCGATGGCCGCCCCGCAGCGCGGACACACCTCGGGGAAGACGATCGGCTGCTCGTCGCCCGTACGGAGGTGGGCGACGGGGGCTTCCACGCGCGGGATGACATCGCCGGCGCGGTGGACCATGACGTGGTCGCCCAGGCGCAGGTCACGGCGGGTGATGTCGTTGGGGTTGTGGAGGGTCGCGTAAGTGATGGTGGCGCCGTCGATCTCGACCGGCTCCAGGACCGCGCGCGGGGCGATGATCCCGGTGCGGCCCACGTTCCACTCCACCTCCAACAGCCGGGTGATCTTCTCCACGGCGGGCAGCTTGTAGGCGATCGCCCAGCGGGGAGCACGCGACCCCGACCCGGCGGCCCGCTGGTCGGCGGCCAGGTCGGCCTTGATGACGATCCCGTCGATCCCGAACGGCAGCTCCGCCCGCAGTGCGCCGATCTCCGTGACCCGGGCCATCACCTGCTCGACCGTGCCGGCGATGACACCCGGTACGGCTGTGGTCGCGGTGGTGTTCACGCCCAGCTCACCGGCCAGCGTCATGAGGTCGCTGTGCGCGAGCCCGCCCAGCCGGTCCGCGAGCTGTGTCCCGGTGTCGGCGAGGGGCAGCAGGCCGTAGCCGAAGAACGTCATCGGCACGGTGTACGCCCGCTCCTTGGCGCGCAGGGTGCCCGCCGAGGCGCCGCGCGGGTTGGCGAACGGTGCCCCACCGTGTGTCGTGCGGACCTCGTTGGCGTACTCGAACTGGGCGCTGGTCATCAGGACTTCGCCGCGCACCTCCACCGTCACCGGTTCGGCCAGCTCGGCGGGCAGGCCCTCGACGGTGCCGATGGCGTGCGAGACGTCCTCCCCGGCTCTCCCGTCGCCGCGCGTGATCAGCCGGGTGAGGCGGCCGTGGGTGTAGCGGGCGGCGATCGCGAGTCCGTCGAGCTTCGGCTCCACGCTGAACCGCTCCACCTCATGGCCGATACGGCGGGCCAGCGACGCCGTCCAGGCGGTGAACTCCTCCGCCGAGAACACGTTGTCCAGGCTCAGCATCTCGACGGTGTGCGGGACATCGCCCTCCACGGCGCCCCCGGCGACCTTCCCGGTCGGCGACTCGGGCAGCACCTGTTCGGGATGGTCGGCCTCCCAGGCCGTGATGCCGCGTACGAGCCGGTCGTAGGCGTCGTCGTCCAGCACCGAGGTGCCGCCCTCGTAGTAGGCGGCCGACGCCTTCACCGCGTCCTCGACCGCCTGCGCATAGGCGACGGCATCCACGATCACTGCAACTGGTGTGGTCATGCCCGCCATCCTGCACGCCACCACTGACAACGCCCTCCGGACGCGGTGCGCCCGGTGTTCTCGCTGTGCCCGATATGGGTCACGGCTCGCTCGGGCCCTGGTCGAGGCGGAACGGCGGGTAGACGTCCGTCATCAGTGCCGCGTACGCCACGACGCGGGCCGTCCAGCGGTGCAGGCCGACATTGAGGTCGTACATGCCGCGCGGATAGCGGCCCGTGAAGAGCAGGGAGACGCCCGCATAGAAGGCCAGCAGGCCCGCGAGGCCTCCCACGCAGCGTGCGCCGCCCTCGAAGACCGCGACCACCAGCAGCTGCGGCAGCACCAGCAGCCACCACTTGACGAGCACGAGCCCGCGCGAGAGCTGTTCGGGCCGGGCCACCTCCAGGTGGGCCGGGTAGTCGGGCACGTCCGCGAGCGTGAACGGCGGATAGCGGTCGGTGCCGAGGGAGCCGTACGAGTAGTACGCCACCCGCCAACTCCAGCGCAGGACACCGACGTTGAAGGTGAACAGGGCACGTGGATAGGCGCCGGTGAACAGGATCGCGAAGAAGGCGATCACGGTGACGAGGAGGAAGGCGATCCAGAGGAAGAGGAGGACGACGTAGTGCGGAATCGCCAGCACCCACTTGACCAGCCACAACCAGCGGGAGAGGACGGGGTCGTACACCGCTTCCACGGTGACTGGACTCCTCGGATACTCGAACAGCGCGTTGCTCGTGTGGGCCATGACGTTCGCCTCTCCCGGGCGGGTACGGAACAGCGCCGTGCCCGTTTCCTCTCCTCTGCTAGACAGGTGCGGTGACAGGTACATCGACAGGAGCAGGGCAGACAGCACTCGTCGTGCGGATTCCCGCGGCGGAACCCACCGTTGCGCGGTGGCGCGAACGGCTTGACCCGGCGGCGGGTGAGGGCGTCCCCGCCCATGTGACGGTGCTCTTCCCCTTTCTCCCCGCGAGCGGAATCGACGGCGCCACCCTCGCCGCTCTCGGCAAGGTGCTCGGACGGCACGCTTCCTTCGAGGTCCGGTTCGAGCGCTGCGCGCGGCTTCCGGGGCTGCTGTATCTCGCTCCGGAGCCGGACGCGCCGTTCCGTCGGCTCACCGGGGCGATCACGGACCGGTGGCCGGAAACCCCGCCGTACGGCGGGAAGTTCGACGACGTCGTCCCGCATCTCACCGTCGCCCAACGGCAGGAGAACCTCGCCGTCCTGGAAGAGGTGGAGGCCGACCTGAACGGCCGTCTTCCCTTCACCGCCGAGGTGTCGTCGGTCGACCTCGTGGTGCACGACGGCAGCCGATGGCAGCACCGGATGTCGTTCCCGCTCCGCCGGTGAACAGTCCTTTCTTCCACTATCGGCACCCTCGGCCGAGCCCGCAACCGGGGTCCCGGGCACGTCCGATTCGTTCAAGACCCGCTGCCGCCGACCCTCCTAACGTGGCCGTATGACTACACAACCGTCCTCACAACCGTCCTCACGACCGACTCCCCGCTTCGACGCCATCGGCATCGTCACCGCCGACCTCGCCGCCTCCGTCGCCTTCTATCGCCGGCTCGGGCTCGACATCCCCGAGGGAGCCGAGAATCAGCCGCATGTCGAGGCCCAACTGCCGGGCGGTCTACGGCTGTTGCTCGACACGGAGGAGACCGTCCGGTCCTTCCGTCCCGGGTGGCAACGGCCGAGTGGTGGTGGGCGGATCGGGCTGGCCTTCCTCTGCGGGTCGGCCGCTGAAGTCGACGCGCTGTACGAGGAGTTGGTGGGGGCGGGGTACCGGAGTGAGCTGAAGCCGTGGGATGCGGATTGGGGGCAGCGGTATGCGTGTGTGCTTGATCCTGATGGCAACGGGGTCGACTTGTTCGCTCCGCGGGACGTGCAGTGATTTGTCCGCGGGCCGGTGGGGGCTGGTCGCGCAGTTCCCCGCGCCCCTAGGGGGGACTCAGTCCCCTTCGTTCAACAGTTGCCGCAGCGATGCTCCCGCCAACTCCCTTACGTCCCGCGCCAGGTGAGCCTGGTCCGCGTACCCCGCCCGTGTCGCCGTCTCGGCAAAAGGCACCCCCTCCCTCGCCATGGCCAATGCGCGCTGCAAGCGCAGGATGCGGGCCAGGGTCTTGGGGCCGTAGCCGAAGGCGGACAGGGAGCGGCGGTGCAACTGGCGGGCGCTCAGGCCCAGTTCGTCTGCCGTACGGCCGACCGGGCGGCCGGATTGCAGGGCTGCGACCAGGCCGCCCAGCAGGGGATCCGGCGGAGGTGTGTCCGCTGCCCGTTCCAGTGCCAGCTGCTCAAGCGCCGTCGCCGGATCCGGCGCCGCGTCGACACGTGCCCTCAGCCGCCGCACCTCCGCCGCTCCCCACAGGTCGGCCAACTCGACGCGCCGGTCCCGGAGTTCGTGCGCGGGTACGCCCAGCAGGGCCGGCGCCGTGCCGGGGCGGAAACGGACGCCCGCCCAGCGGACGGGGGTCCCTTCGGGGACGTACGGGCGGGTGTCGGGGCCAGCGACCAGCAGGCGGCCCTCGCGCCAGAGCAGGTCCATACAGCCGTCGGGCAGGACGGGCCGCACGCCGGGCCCGGCCGGGGTGTTCGTCCACACCACCGCGCCCGGCAGCCGGGAGGGCCGTTCCTCGTACACGTACGAAAGGCTACGCCGCCACGAGGCACGTCTGCGCGCCGAGTCGGATTCGCCCCCGCCGCCCCTACCCGTTCCCATCCCGGGGGGGGGGGGCCCCCCCCCCCCCCCCCCCCCCCCCCCCGGCCCGCCGGCCCCAATATACGAGGT